>CAWUOE010000219.1:0-5927 GCA_963923355.1 uncultured Gemmataceae bacterium
TGCTGTGCCCCAAATAATCCATGACTTCGACGGACGAAACAGCGGAGGACAGCACTGCTCCGGCGGATATGCCATTCAGGCGAGCGGAGGCGTCCCTTCGGTGTGTCCGCACGAAACTGGTGGCCCGCACGCAGATTTTTTTGCAAGGGGGAAGCAGTGTGATCAACTCCACACGGTTACCATGGCCATCCCGGTAAGGCGTGGTCGGTGCGAGTGGAGCGACCTGCAGCCGATAGCCCAAGGTGGTCTGGTCATCGTTTGAAACGGGTGCCATCCGCAACTCGAACACATGCTCGAACACAGCTTCCGAGTAAGAAAGTACTGTTTCGTGTTCAATTCGAAATAACATCCGGAGGCCCCCTCAAACTCAGGTGAAGTATTCGCGCGCTATCTCGTTGCCGACCTGACCGCAGGTTTTCTGAATCTGGCCGAGGAATTCCACCAGGCCGCGGTCCAGGACGTCTTCCGGTTCGAGATAACGCAGGTCGCTCTCCAGTCGCCCCAAAAGCTTTTCGGCCTCACTGACCTGTTTGAAGGTTTCATTTCCGCCGATTTCCTGCAGGGATTCGAGGCAGCGCTTCAGGCTGAAACGAAGGGACCTGGGAAAATCCTGTTCAAGCACGAGGAAGCGCAAGGTTCCCTCGGATGTGGCAAGTCCGCCCAGTCTTCGCAGGTAGGCATCCTGCGCACCCACGGATTTGAGAAGTCCGTTCCAACGGACCTCCTCCAGCTCCCCCCTTGGATCGGATGGGGAATCCGCGCCGACCAATAACGCTTGGCTTCCCGCACCAGCGAGGATGCGGGTTGTCATGTCAATCCGCTCGAGAAAGCAGCCGAGCTGGAGAAAGTGGTAAGGCTCATCGCGGGGAAGGGTGTCATTCACCAGGCCTGTCACAAGAATGCAGGAGCGTTTGACCCAGTCCAGGAAACGGGCTGGGGAAGCAAGAAAACGCAACTCCGATCGGCGACTGGCCAAGCTAAGGTGCAATCGGTTGACCTGGTTCCAAACCTCGGCGCTCAGGCATTCCTGGGTGCTGCGGGCGTTTTCCCTAGCCAGAGATACCATGCTCCGGATCGATTGGCCACCACTGGCCCGGAATGCAAGGAAGTCCAGCATTTCCGCGGCCCCTTGAGGACCTTGGGGAACCGGTTTGCCGTTCCAGGCCTCCCTGCATGCCAAAATTTCCAAGATGGTTTCCAGAGGGCCTTGGCTGGGAGGAAAGGTTCCAGGGTGCTCCTCCAGTTCAACATCAACGTCCATCTGGCAAGCCTGGTCCATCAATCGGGCCAATCCATCAGCCCTTTCGATGTAGCGCGCCATCCAAAATAGATTTTCCGCCACACGACTCAACATAAAAACGTGCCCTTTTACCCGTCGCGTCAAGCCATCAAGCAAGGACCCAAGTGTCCTTGCTGCCGCCCCCTTGCGAGCTGTTCACCACCAGGCTGCCTTCCGGAAGGGCCACCCTGGTGAGTCCGCCAGGGAGCACAGAGATTTCCTCCCCGTAGAGGATAAACGGACGAAGGTCGATGTGGCGGCCGGCCAGCCGGCCATTGACCAAGGTTGGATGCTGACTCAGTTGGATTGTGGGCTGTGCGATATAGCCGCGCGGGTTTGCGCAAATTTTGGCCGCGAAGATCTCCCTTTCTTCCCGGGTGCTTGCGGGGCCTATCAGCATGCCGTACCCCCCTGAACCATCCACTGCCTTGACCACCAGCTTCTCCAGATTTGCAAGAATGTGCTGCCTGTGGACCGGGTCGAGCGGCCGGAAAGTTTCCACGTTGGCCAAAATCGGCTCCTCGCCAAGGTAATAACGGATGATGTCTGGAACGAAGGGATAGATTCCTTTGTCGTCTGCCACCCCTGTGCCGATTCCGTTGGCGAGATTCAGGCGGCCCGATCGATAGGCTGCCAGCATGCCAGGGACTCCCAGCACGGTGTCCTGGCGGAAAGAAAGGGGGTCAAGAAACGGGTCATCCACCCGACGGTAAAGGACATCAATTCGTTTGAGGCCATTGGTGGTGCGGGCGTGCAGGAAGCCATCCTCAATCAGGAGATCTCTTCCTTCCACCAGTTCCACGCCCATCCGCCGTGCAAGGAAACTGTGCTCGAAGTAGGCCGAGTTGTAAGGGCCGGGCGTCAGCACCGCAATGCGGGGATCGGTTTCGCCGCCTGGAGCCACATGGCGCAGCATGGCCATCAGCCTGGCGGGATAATCGTCTACCGGGCGGATGTGATTTTCCCCGAAAAGTGGGGAGAAAACCTGCTTCATGACCTGTCGGTTCTTCAGGACGTAGCTGACCCCGGAAGGAGTTCTGGCATTGTCCTCCAGTACCAGATAATTCCCGGATTCATCACGGATCAGGTCGGTGCCGCAAATATGGATGTATATGTCACGGGGGACTTGGATTCCGTTCATTTCCCTGCGGTAAGAGGTGCATCCCATAACCAGTTCGGGAGGCACTATGCGATCAGCAAGCACCTTGCGATCGTGGTAGACATCATGGACGAAAAGATTAAGGGCGCGAACTCTCTGCTTCAAACCCTTTTCCACTTTTTCCCATTCCTGGGAGGGAATGATCCTCGGGATGGGGTCGAAAGGCATGATCCTTTCCAGCCCCTGGCCCCTTCCGTAGACGGTGAAAGTGATTCCTTGTTGACGCATCGAAAGGTCCGCTAACCGTTGGCGCCGCCGCATGTCTTGGGGAAGGATGCCGGTGAGGCAATCCATCAATTCCGCGTAGTGTGGCCGAACAACACCTTCCCCTGAAACGCACTCGTCGAATCCATGGGTCTGGTAGCCATCCAGCCAGCCGCGTTTTTGGGTTTTAGTGGAGGTGAGCATGGATAGTTTCGTCCCGCAAGTGATCCATGAAGGTGGACCGCAGGAGGTAAGAGGCAATAAGCATGCCACTTGCTGTTCAAGGCAAGGAAAGGTCAATTTGCAAAGGTATTTAGGGGAAAGAAGCCGCCCATCAAAAAACCACAATGCCCGGATTTTAGGCAGATATGGCTATTTCTTGGGGCATTTGGGGTTACCGACCCAACCGGTGATACCAAAGCAGCAGTTCCTGCCGGTTGGCGGGGTCCTGCTCCAGGAGGATGTCAAAATTCTCGCGGGCCTCGGTTCGCTGCCCTTGGCGGTGTAGCGCCTCAGTCAGGCGCTGCCGGGCCACCTGGGTAACCGGATGTTGCACTAGCCAGGCCCGGGTGGTTTTTTCCAAGGCCGGCCAATCCTTGAGATCCAGTTGGATTGAACTCAGCAGGTCGTAGGGGCCACCAGAGACGGGTGCCTTTTCCACCAGTTTTTTCGCGTAGTTCTCCGCCTCTTGGGACCTACCGGAATAGAAGTAGGAAGAGGCGAGGTTGTAAAGGCATTCCTCGTGATCCGGGTAAAGTGCATGAAGCCTTTTTAGGTAGCGGATGGATTCTTCCGGGGCGGCTGTGCGCAGGCTCTGTCCCAGTTCCAGGAGTGCCGCGGGGTCATCGGGCCATTCCTCAACGACGCGCCTCAACATGTCAGCGCCTTTTGCATCCAGGATTTTGGCAATGTTTTCCGGTTGATTTTGAGCCTGGCGGACCAAGGCGATGGCCATGTCCCGTTCCTGGTCGAGCTTGCCGATGCGGCTGCTTTCTTTGTGGCGGACCAGTGGCAATTCATCCGGTGTGAGCGCACGTCCGGGCTGCCCGGCTTCCTTACCTGGTTTTTTGGCCAAGCCATGGTCAGTGAGAGCCACATGGACAATGTCTGAAGCGCCGCTTTTGGGCATGTGGCACCGGGCGCAGGCGTCTCCTTTGGCGTCCCGTTCAGGTTTGGGAGCGGAGCACTCCCTAGCCTTGCCTTGCCTGCCGGGAATGGTGTGGCACTGGGCGCATTTTTGGCGATAGAACCCATCTGCTTCCGAGGCGGGAGGTTCACCATGCGGGTCGTGGCAGGTGATGCATCCCATCGCACCCCCTGATTTTTGGTGACACTGACTGGATTCCATCTGCTCCACCTGGCCGACAGCCTTGAACTTGTCGGCAACCGCAGGGTGCTTGATGAACACGGACCAGAAATCTTCCAACTCCAGCCCGGGACGATATTCCCTTTGTGTCCGTCCACGGCGTTCCACACGCATGGCACCCTGCAGGTGGCACTGGTTGCAAACCGAATCCCGGGGCCCCGGCTCCAGCCTTTTGGGATTGACGATGGTGGGATCCGGTTTGCCTTGTTCGGAGGGTGGGGGGCCGAGGTGCTCGAACCAGTAGGCAACATGGTCCCCCGCCGGGCCGTGGCATCGCTCGCAACCGATACCCAGAGACCGTTTCGTCAGCGGGGCAAACTTGGGGTTGAAGGGTTCCACGGTGGCGGATTCCCCAGCGTGGCAATAGAGGCACTGGGCGTTTACCATCCTGGAAAAGTGGCGGTCCTTCCCAAAGCCGGGAGACAGATCCCAGACATCCTTGGTTCCGAACCAACTGATGGGTGATTGGAAAAAGCGTCCTTCCTTTTCAATCAAGTAGGACTTTCCACGTTGTCCCGAACCCATGCCAACCGCGACCCGCTCTTCCTGGCTGATGAGGCACTTGCCATTCTTGTTCAATTCTTCCCGGTGCCAGAGCTTTTCACCTTCCCGGCGGAGTGAATAGGTCATCCCGCCAGACTGAAAGCTGCCAAAACGATTGTCCACCTTTTCCCTGGAATCCGGGATATTTGCCGGCATCAGGGTGTTTGCCATAGCGTGACCGCTGTATTTGCGGGTGATCTCCTCGTGGCAAATTACACAGGAGGTGTCACCCACGTATTGGGCGTCCGGGCGCGCATTGGCGGGCGCACCGGATGCAAGCCTTGGGTCGGGAGGTGGAGTGGAGCGCTGGAAAGAGTCACCGTTTTCACCAGTTGCTTGTTTTGGGCCTTGGACAAGGCGTCCCAGACGCGGCATCAAGAGAATGCCTGCCAGTAACAGCACCAAACTGAGAAGCAGCCAGCGTTTCATGGCGGAAACCGTGCGGATCGAGGCGAGAGGATTAACTTCGCCCCGTTTGCATTTCACCGCTTACATTCTAACCGATTCAACCAACGAAGGGCTGTTCCAACAGGTCAATGAGCCGGTGCTTTGGCGACCTCAGGCGTGTTGGGATGCGCTGTTCCTCCCGGCGGGGTCCATCGTTTCAGGATTTTTCCCTTCAAGATGTCCAAACGATGGACCTTGCCATCGGCGCTGGCGGTCAGGCAAGTTTCTCCCCTGGGCCCCATTTCCAGGCAAGTCAACGGGTGCGGGGCCACCCTGATTTCCAGGAGCTGGTTTCCTGTGCCTGGGTCCCAGGCACGCAGATAGCCGTCGGCTCCGGTGGTGAAAACGCGGGTGTCGGTGGATCCGAAAATGGCCCCTGTGATTTGGCCGCTGTGGGCGCGGAAACTCTTCAGGCGTTTGCCGGTTGATACAGACCAGATTTGCACGCGCCCGTCGTCTCCCCCTGTGGCAAAACGAAGGCTGTCGCTGGAAAAGCCCAAGGCGGAAACCATGCGCGGATGGGCTGGGGCGGAGCGGGCAAGTTGCCAATCTTCGGTCCGGTACACCCGCCACAAGCGGTCATGGCCGCCGGTGGCAAGCCATTGACCGTCCGGGGAAAAAGTGACTACGGCCATTTTTTCCGAGCAGGGACCCAGGCAAACCACTTCCTTGCCATGCTCCGGGTCCCAGACCCGCACTGTTTTGTCGCCGGAGGCGGATGCCAGCAATATGCCATCCGGGCTCCAGGCGCAGCAGACCGCACTCCAGGTGTGACCGGATAAATCCGACACCAATTCACTGGTGCCCGCATGCCACACCTTGACCTGGTTGTCCGCACCCCCGGTTGCAACCAGCAATCCGTCCGGGTGGAACACGGTGGCCAGTACTTGGTTGGAATGGGCGGCCCATTTGGCCTTGAAGCCATGTTT
>CAWUOE010000220.1:0-5914 GCA_963923355.1 uncultured Gemmataceae bacterium
GGAGTATCGTCGGCAGCGTCAGATGTGTATAAGAGACAGGGATTGAACCTGCTGCTGGATGTTCCCTTGGGGCTGAAAGAGGCGGCACTTGGGTCCAAGGTGGAAGTTCCCAACCTTGCTGGCGAAAAATTGACGGTAAAGGTCCCAGCCGGAGTGGCGGCTGGCCAGCGAATGCGGCTGAAAGGCATGGGATTGCCGGGCGGCGACCTTTTTCTGGAATTGAAGCCGATTGTCCCCGCGGTCAGGGAGGGGCGCGGGATGGAATTGGTGGAAGAGCTTGATAAGTTGTTTCCCCAGGCCCCCCGGGTGGATTTGCCTTGGAACCGCTGAACCGGAAAACCCGATCCGGTCTGGGGTTTCCCCCTTGGACCCGCTTGCACAAGGGCGCCGATTTTCGCGCTGTTTTTGAAAATCGGTGCTGTAGCTCAGAAGGGTGGTTGGCAGTCCATGGGCGGCCCAACGGTTTGGCCTACTCGCGGTTTGGCTCGTCCGTGGGCAAGCGGTTGGTTGGTAACAATATCCGCCGAAACCGAGTACGCCGAATGCTGCGTGAAGCCATCCGTTTGACGAGGGGGCAAATGCCTTCGGGCTTGGATCTTGTCCTTACTTCCCGACGAGGCGGTATTCCCCAGTGGGATGAATTGCTGGCGACGCTTCCCAAATTGGTTGATCAGGTTCGCTTGCGATTGGAGGCAAGGGCCCTGCGAAAACCCCGGCCCGAAAGCGAAGGCAGATGAGTTGGTTATCGGGAATGATCAACCGGTTTGGGGTGTGGCTCATTGGGTTTTTGGTCTGGGCCTACCGTCTGCTTCTCAAACCATGGCTTCCGATGGCAAGCTGCCGGTTTCAACCGACATGCAGCCAGTATCTGGTGGACGCGGTGAAGAGGCACGGATTTTTGGCAGGGATTTGGAAAGGAGCCTGCCGGTTGGGTCGTTGCAGACCAGGTTGCCCGGGCGGGTACGACCCAGCCTGATTGACAAGATTCCAGCATGTTACTCCGCGCCCATCACAGGTCCCAGGTGGATGGGGGTTCCTTGCCTTTTCCAAAGCGGTTTCCACCCCGTTTTCCAGCGGAGGGTCCCCTTTTGTTCTTTTTGGCTGGGTCTTTGGTTTTTCCGCCCTCATTGGCAGGAATGCCTTTTCTCGGAGTTTTGGGCTTGGAACCTGTATTGGTCCCTTCCGTTTGGGGGGATGGTTTAGGGCTGATGGGTTTGCCCTGCTTGTCCTCCCTGGGTGTTTCCGTTCGCCCGTATCTGCGCGGTTGGGGTATGGCGGTGCTGGAGGGATAGGTCTCGCCCTCGTACACGTCCTCGTTATCCTGATCGCTTTTGTTTTTCGCGTTCCCCTTGGTCGCGCCTTTTCCCTGGATGATCAGCTTCAACGGGACGTCCTTGAACCCTAACCGGTCGCGGATGGTTCGTTCGAGATACCGGAGGTATGGGGGATCGAAGATTCCGGATGCATTGGTGTGCAGAACGATGGTGGGTGGTGATTCGGCAATTTGTGCCGCGTAATAAAAGCGTGGAGAGCGCCCCATGCGGTTGGGCGGCTGATTGGTGTCGATCGCCTCACGGATGACCCGATTGAGTTCACTCGTCGGGGCGCGGGAAGCCGATTGTTTTTGCAGGCTCCGGGCCAAGTCGATCAGCATGGGGACGTTTCGTCCGGTCTTGGCAGTGATGAATGCGATGGGCAGGTAGTCGAGGCTGGGAAAAACCTTGCGGATGTATTCGCCCATTTCCTCGGTGGTGATACGGTCCTTGACCAGGTCCCATTTGTTGATGACGAAGATGGCCGGGATGGATTGATCGAGAATATACTCTGCCAGTTGCTTGTCCACCTTGGAAACACGGAAGCGGGGTTCCAGGAAAAGCAGCACCACATTCGCCCTGCGTATGGACCTTTGTGCCCTAGCCAGGCTGTAAAATTCGATGTTTCCCTTCAGGCTTCTCCTCTTCCGAACGCCTGCCGTGTCAATCGCAAGGACCGTTTTGCCATCCTTTTCAAAGCGGACATCCACGCTGTCTCGGGTGGTACCGGCCACCTCGCTGACAATGACGCGCTCCTGCCCGGCTAGGCTGTTGATGAAGGTGCTTTTGCCGGTGTTTCGCCTGCCCACAATCGCGAGCTTGAGAACCGGTTCCTCCGGTTCCGGACGTGAATCTGGGAGTATTTTGCCGATGCGGTTCAGTAGTTGGTCCCTGTTTCGATTGTGCTGGGCGCTGATGCACAGCGGTTCGCCGAAACCCAGGCGAAAAAACTCAACCCCCTGCTGGTCGATGTGGGGGGTGTCGCATTTGTTGGCCACCAGTAACACTGGCTTTCCTAGTGCCCGCACACGCTGTGCCACCACCTGGTCCAGGGCTGTGACGCCGTCCCGGGCATCGACCAGAAAAAGAATGACCTGCGCCTGTTCCATGGCCAGCCGGATTTGGCGGTCGACATCATCGGACAGCTCATCGGCGTCAACCACCCCGACCCCGCCGGTATCCACCAGGTCAAACCATTTGTCTCCAGCCGCTATGGCGGTGTTGAGCCGGTCCCGAGTGACCCCGGCGGTTGGATCAACAATCGCGATCCGGCGTTTTGCCAGGCAATTAAACAGGGAAGATTTGCCCACATTGGGCCTGCCCACTATTGCCACACAGGGAAGGCTCATTCTCATCATCTCCCGGAGCGGGGATCAGTCGGACCCCCAAAACCAGGTTCCAACCCATCAAACCGAATTCAAATGCCAAACCTCAAGCTTATCGCAAACCCGATAAATTTGTCCTCAGAAGAATGGAAATTCGGGACTGAATAGAATTTGGAATTGAATGAAGGCTTGTCCGGGCCTTGGATTGTTCATGGGCGGAAAAACAGATGTTCCAGTGGCCCGTCGAGTGTTATGCCCCCTGCGCAATCGGGCTGGAGCGTTTCCTGGCCGCTGAGCTAATGGCCCTAGATTTGGGGCCCTGCACTGTTTCCAGGGGAGGGGTAGGGTTCCAAGCGGACGAGGAAGGTCTCTGCCGCGCAAACCTGTGGCTCAGAACCGCGGTTCGGGTGCTGGTTCCCATACACCATGCCAAGATCTCTGACACTGACTCTCTTTACGAGGCCACCCGCCAGGTGAATTGGTCGGCCTTCATGCGGGTGGAGCAAACCCTTGCTGTGGATGCTTCGGTGCGCGATGGGGCGATCACCCATTCCCAATTTGCTTCACGCCGTGTGAAGGATGCTATTTGCGACCAATTTCGGGAAAGGTCCGGGGGGAAGCGGCCCAGCGTGGATCCGGAGGACCCGATGATCCCTATTTACCTTCGGATTGTTGGGGAGGAGATGACCCTTTCCTTGGATAGTTCCGGGCAATCCCTCCACAAGCGGGGATATCGACCTATTCAGCCCAAGGCTCCCCTGAATGAAGCCGTGGCGGCTGGCCTTTTGATGGCCTCAGGTGTGGATGGTTCCAAACCTTTCTGCGACCCCTTCTGCGGTTCGGGAACCCTTGCCATTGAGGCCGCCCACCGGGCCATTGGCAGGCCGCCCGGATTGAATCGAAAATTCGCTTTCCAATCCTGGATGGGCCACCGGCGCGAATTGCTCAGCGCCCTGAGGGAAAGGGCCCGTCGGCAAATGGCCACGGAAATACCCGCTCGTGTGCTGCTTTCGGAAAAGCGGGAGGAAGTGGTCGAGTTGGCTGGTCAAACGGTTCAGGCGGCAGGATTAGCCCGCTTTCTGAAACCTGTCTGTCTGGATGCCCGGGAGATAGACCTGTCTGGCCTGGAGCCGGGTTGTTTGGTGACCAACCCGCCCTACGGCGAAAGGCTTTCCAATGAGCGAGGATTGATGCCGCTGTACCACCAGTTTGGCACCCGACTTTCCCAGGTCGCCAAGGGTTGGAAGGTTGGGATATACGGTACCAGCGGTGGATTGGCGGGTGCATTCGCCCGAGGATTGGGGGTTCGGAGTATTGAGAACCACGCGATTCTCAACGGAAGGTCAGTCTGTACCCTGTGGTTATTCCAGATCCCCGCCTGATTCATCCACCTGTGGATTTTCCACTCGCCAGGCGTGTTTCTCTGCCAGGATTTCCCTGGCCAGGTCGAAGCGGCTTTGTCCTTGGGATCGATTATTGAGGAACAGGTCTCCCTGCGCGGGTTCCATACCGGCAGCGGCCAGCATGCGGTCCTCCAACTCGCGCTGAGTTTCCACCCTTCCGCCCTTTCTGAGGTGAAGGGGTTCCAAACCCCGGGCAACCAATTCAGGGGCAATCAACAGGCAGCGGTGGCAGGGCAAGGGGTCCTCCTCACCGCACATCAGGCCGATGCTCATGCGATCAAGGCCGTTTTGTATGCGTTGCAGTCCCTGGAGGAACCACTCGGATTTGGCCATGGCCCGGTAATCAGCCCTTCCCGTAGGCGTGTACAGGCCGCTGTGTCGCGGCCGGCCCCCTACCAAATCACCCAGGTAGACATGTTTGATTCCTGCTTTTTGCAGGAGAAGCGCCAGATTGGGGGATGAATAGTGTGGCTGGCGCCTGCTGAATGGGATACTGCGCACATCGGCAATCGCCTGGATGCCTACCCCGTGAATCAGGTGGAGGAATTCATCCGGAGCCAGGGTGCTGTGGCCCAGGGTCCAAATCGAATGCATACGGCAGCCTTGCGGGGTGGACTTTTAAGCCACCTTGCCGATTGCCTGAGACGCCGTCAAGGGTTTGAATGCTTTCAATACCATCACGCGTCCGATCACCCGTTCAATCAGGGGAACCGGGACCCAGCGGAGCAAGCGAGGCATGTCCCCCCGGCGTATGTGGCGTCGCCGGATGCGGGATTCCTGGAATGGCTCCAGGAATTTGCGCGCTTCTGCGGACGTAATTTGTTGGAACAGATCCGAAGGCTTCAGCCAGTAACGCCAATGCACGCTGTAGCGGGCCCAAGCCAGGGCGATAACTTTGCCCCCGGGTTTGAGACAACGGAATAATTCGTTGAAAAGTTCCGGCCGCAGGGGTTCCGTTTCGTTGAGCCAATTGACCACCGCCACATCCAGGCTGCAACCGGCCAAGGGAAGTGCCTTGGATGATCCGGCCATTTGGATGAATTTCGCGTTTTTTCCAACGGAGTGGAAATGGCCGCGTGTCAGCTCCATGTGCTCGGGATCAGGGTCGCAGACCACCATTTCTGCGCCCGCCCGGGCATATTCCACCCAATCCGAGCCCAAGGTCCTTCCTAACCCCAAAACCCGCTCCCCGGGGTGCTTGGAAAATTCCAGCATCGGGATGAGCCATTTGGCATGTCGCTCGTGACGTTTTTGGCGAAGATTTTGGTACCACGCGTCGGAACCGGCGGGAGGAAGGGGCGCCAGGCTGGATCCGGTTGAAAAGATTTCCAGAGATTGGCTGCGATTCAGCCAGTCCTCAACCCCCGCGGTGTTAGGGGCATGCATGATTGCCTCCTCCCCCGGTTCGAGGAACAAGCGGATCGACATATCCAAATGGTCGGCCATGATGCTCCTTGCCCACGGAAACGCCCTGTAGTTGGGTAAGTCCCGAGGTGGCGTCGGGGCGGATAACTGCTAGGCACTGGAGGAGTCAAGTCAGATCCTTCGGGTATGCGGGCCCCAGCTTGACCCGGGATGTGGGGTGGTGGTACGAGCGGGGCTGTATCAGGGAATTCACCACGGGATGCATGCCCGGGCCGGGGATCACGCCGTGTTTCAACGCAATTTCATACTGGCCGCCCTGCTGATCGTCGTTTTATCCGGGGGTGTCATGGGCGGTTTGGGTTCCCTGGCTCGCAGGGCACCTGGATTTTACGAGCGGGTGTATTTTCCCGAGGGGCCCGAACGTGTGGCCAAATCCCAAGAATTCACAACAGAACTGGTGGAGTTGATCGCCAACCTGGCGGGCGAAAAGGAATGGTATGCCCATTTC
>CAWUOE010000221.1:0-5909 GCA_963923355.1 uncultured Gemmataceae bacterium
TGGCCGCCTGCAGTCCCAGCTCCGCCACCCACCGGTGCCGGTTTTTTCCGCCCGCCTCCACGCTGCGGCTGATGTTTTCCGGCAGCGCAGCGCCGCTGGCTGGCTTCACCGTCACGCCAGTCACCGGGGTGGAGGCCATCGCCCGGTTCGCCGGCACGGTGGTGGCGTTGGGGTCCATACCCCCGGGGATCGACCCGCTTTCTGATGGCGCGGCCTGACGCGCGCCCGATCCATCCCTCCGGTGGCCCAGCGTGTCGACCAGGGTGGCCAAACTTTGGCCCTCAATGAACTGCATGGCGTAAAAGTGGACGCCCCGCTCCATCCCCACCGCAAACACCGGCACAATGTGGTCGTGCCGCAGGTTCGCCGCGGCGAGCGCCTCGTTGCGAAACCGTTCCAGCTGCCGCGAGTCCAATGCGGCTGCAAAGGGAAGCACTTTCAATGCCACCCGCCGCCGCAGGGTGATCTGCTCCGCCTCATACACCACTCCCATGCCGCCACGACCTACCTCGCGGATCAGCCGAAAGTCTCCAAGGACACCCAACTCCTCGGGCGCCACTCCAGCGGACAAATCCCTGGGCAATTCTGATCCCACACCGGACACGGCCGCCTGGCCTTCCACAAATTCGGAAAGCTCCTCCCTCAGGTCCGGATAGGCCGCCAGGAATCGGTTCCGCTCGGGTGCCCAACCAGCCCGGCATGCCTCCAGCCAGGCCAGCACCACTTCCTCCAGGCGAGCCTGGTTCAACGCGGGCTCTCCGGCACCCGTTTCCGATCCCTTGGCGGGCTTCATGACTGCTCCCCATCATCGGAGTGAATGGGCTCCACCCCGGGGCGCAGGATGCCACGCAGGCGCTTCAAACCCCGAAACAACAAGCCGGCCACTGAGGCCCGGCTGCGGCCCATCCGCTGGGCCACCTCGGCAACCGCCATTCCCTGCAAGTGGTGCAGCTCAATGGCCAATTGCTCATCCGCGGAAAGTTCCGCCAAGGCAGTCGCCAGCAGCACTGCCTCTTCTTTTTTGGATGCCCTCTCGCTGGGGGAGGACTGGTCCGCAGCCAGTCCCGCCATCGCGTCGAGCCTGGCGTTGGATTGATCCAGTGCCCCTTCCAGCGACCGCTCGCGTCCCAAATCGCGCCCCTGCGTGCTGAAACGCCGCAGGTTGCCTGCCACCGTGCTGGCCAGGATGGCCCGCAGCCAGCCCAGCCACTCCGCCTCGGTGCGGCCCTTGAACTGCTCCCGCTCCCGGTGAGCCACCAGCAACGCCTGCTGGGCGATATCCGAGGCATCCAGTTTTCCACCCAAGCCGCTACCCAGGTTCATCCTGGCCAAAAGGCGCAGATAAGGTGCATAGGTCTCCAGCGGTCCGATCTCCCGGCCGGGCTCGGGCATTTCTTCCCGCTGGATCGGTGGCTCAGCCACGGCTGGCATGTTCTCATTCCCCAGATCACCTGGTGATCCAGATACCTTTCGGGCCCGGATGGCGCGATCACCCTGGTTTTCTGAAGGTTTTTTCATGTCTTGGCCAAACTGCGGGAACTTGCACTTGGTTTTTTATTTTGACACCCCGGCTCCACCCCAACAAACAGAAATCCGGGGGACCAAGGGCCCCCCGGATTAATACGAGTCTGATGGAGGTATCAGATATGAACCCGCAGGTCCCCCAGGTTTCCTTTCCAGGACTTGGTCAACAGCCTGGAAACATCCTGGGCTGCGATCAGGTTCGACAAGGCCGACAGGTCCAAGGTCCGCACCGAGGCGAAGAAGCGATCCAGGTTGTCATACTTCGCTTGGATAGCGGAGTTGCCGTTGGTGGTGCCGTGGTATTTGTCCAGGAAGTAGGTCTCCCAGGTGGTGGCATAGTCTTCCATCGGGTTCCACCGGCTGTAGGACCGGGCGAATCCGGCCAGGGTGGAGTTGTACCACCAGGTGTCGCCCGAGGCTGACGAGGCGGTGTACTGCGCACCGGGGGAGGAGCTTTGGTTCACCCAACCGCTGAGAGCCCGGAAATCGTTGATGAACCGGTTCTCAGACTGGTCATCCCAGTTGTGCCCCATCTCGTGGTAGACCACCTCGCATGTCCAGGTTTCGCTGGAAAATCCGGCGGTGGTGAAGGCGATGGTTCCCCCGCCCGAGTTCCAGCCACCGATCGATCCGCTGCCCGAGGTTTGGGTTCCGGCCCGCTGGTAGGTGATCCCGCCGCCGGTTGCCGTCTCCAGCAGCACGGTGTTGTTGGTTTGGTTGTGCAGATTGTTGAGGGCCGTGTCGATCGTGATGACCTCGTCGTCGCTCCAGGTTCCCGCGGAGAAGGTGCACGCGCCAAACCCGGTCAGGTTGATGGTGGTAGCGGGCAGGTTGACGAAGGTGATGGTCGCATCGGCCGCCACCGAGTCCATGATCCGTTCGCCGGAAAGGATCAGGAAGCGGTCCGCGCCGTCTTGGCCGTAGTAGGTGTTGGTGCCGGTGCCACCGTACAGCCCGTCGTTGCCGTCGCCTCCGGAGAGATAGTCGTTGCCGGTGCCGCCGTACAGCCGGTCACGCCCATTTTCCCCGTACAAGGTATCGTTGCCCGATCCTCCCTCCATCCAGTCGTCGCCAGCCCCGGCGATCAGGTTGTCGTTGTCGCCATTGCCGTACAGGGTGTCGTTGCCGTTGCCCGCCCGCAGGATGTCATTGCCTGATCCTCCCTCCAGCCGGTCATCGCCGTCGTCGCCATACAACTGGTCGGCCCCGTTTCCACCGGTCAGGTAGTCTGCGCCATCTTGGCCGAAAAAGACATCGTCCCCGCCCTGGCCGTCGATGTTGTCATCCCCGGATTCGCCGTAGCCCGAGTCATTGCCGTCGCCACCGTACAGGTAGTCGTTGCCAGCCCCGGCGAACAAGATATCCGCGCCGGCATCACCCGAAAGGATGTCGTCCCCTTCCCCGCCGATCAGCCGGTCGTTGTTCCCGCCACCCTGGAGGGTGTCGTTGCCGGTACCTCCCCACACCTCGTCTGCACCCAACCCTCCCTGGAGGAGATCATGTCCACCCTCCCCATTCAGGTAGTCCGCGCCCGAGCTGCCCTGGAACGTGTCATTCCCCTCGCCACCCCATGCGTTCATCGCCACGCCGAAGGTGTTGTTGGTGACCGTGTCGTTCGCGCTACCGCCGCGGAACTCGATGCGGCTCACATTGGCGTAGGTCCAGGAATTGGCCCCCTCGGTGACCCGGACCGAGCTTCCACCCCGCGGGTTCAGCAGCGTGTTCATCGTGACATCGGATGCGGTGTTGTCGGCGCGGATTTCCAGCACCCCGGCATTCAGCGCGATGGAGGCCACGGCGGGGGTGGCCCGTGTTTCCAGTTGCTCCAGACCCAGCCGCCTCTTCTGGTTTTTGCCGCTCATCGTCGCGTCCCCCGCCCTTGTTTTTCCCTTTCAGGTCCGGGTTTTTCCCGTCCCACACCCTGAAATGCTCCGGCCGGCGCGGATTCGGACATGGATTTTTTCCTTTTTCAAAAAAGAATGATTTCTGGGGTTTTTGCTGGGATTTCACGCCGAAATGAATACGCTGGGGTATTCCTTCCCCGGAGATTTCCGATGCGATCCAGAAGCCTCAGCCTCCTTGCCGCACTGGTGGTGTCCCTGCCTGCACAGACTCAGGAGGTGCCCAAACCCGGCCAGATCAGCCCGGATGAACCAGTGGCCAAAGAGTTCTCGCGGGAAAAGGCTGCCAAGGCACTCGATTCCGCCTCGCTGCACTGGACCCGCCAGCGCCAGTGCGGGGCCTGCCACACCAACTACCCCTACCTGCTGGCCCGCCCGGCATTGGCCGACCATGTTGGCGACAGTCTGGCTGAGGTGAACCGTTTCTTTGAGGAGCGCATCAAAAACTGGGACAGGGGCGGCAAGGGTGACGCGCCCCGCTGGGACACTGAGGTGGTCGCCACTGCCGCCACCCTGGCCCTGGCAGATGCGCGCACTGGCAAACTGCGCCCTGCCACCAGGCAGGCCCTCGACCGGATGTGGACTTTGCAAAAACCCGAAGGCGCCTGGAACTGGTTGAAGTGCGGTTGGCCACCCATGGAGCACGATGACTACTACGGCGCCGTCTATGCGGCATTCGCAGTCGGCATGGCGCCTGACAATTACGCCCAATCCGACAAGGCCAAAGCCGGATTGGAAAAATTGAAGGGCTATCTCGCCAAAAATCCGCCCCCTGAAATCCATCACGCGCTGTTCCTGGCCATGGCCTCCAAAAAATTGGAAGGCTTGATGACAGACGACCAGCGCAGGGAACTGCTGGCCAAACTGAAAAAAGACCAGCGCGCCGATGGTGGCTGGAACCTCGCCTCCCTCGGCCGCACGTGGAAAGGGAACGATGGCCGCGTTCCCGACCCGCAATCACCCAGCGATGCCTACGCCACCGGCTTGGCCGTCATGACGCTGGTCACCTGCGGTAATGAAAAGGATCTGGAAGCCGCGAACAAGGCGACCGCATGGATCATTAAAAACCAGCGAGCCTCGGGCCGTTGGTTCACCCGCTCCCTCAACAACGATCGACACCACTACATCGCCAACGCGGGTAGCGCCTACGCGATCCTGGCACTCGAGGCGACTGGCAATCTGCAGGGACCGGCAAATCCCGGGGAGTAGATTATTCCCGGGGTGCGGGCGCGTGCGGGTCGATCTCCTCGCCCCAACGCGGCATCTGCCCGGTTTCGATATCAAACAGGTCCAGCAGCCGGCACACGGTTACCCGGATGGCCTCTTCCAGCGTGGTGGGGTGCGCGTAGAACATCGGCACCGGCGGGGCGATGATCGCCCCCGCTTCCGTCACGCTCACCATGTTGCGCAGGTGGATCAGGTTCAGCGGAGACTCGCGCACCGCCAGCACCAGCCTGCGCCGTTCCTTCAGCGTCACATCGGCCGCGCGCGTCAGCAGGTTCGAGGCGATGCCGTTGGCGATCTCGCCCAATGTCTTCACCGAGCAAGGCACCACCACCATGCCCCGGGTGCGGAACGACCCGCTGGCAACCGCCGCCCCGATGTCGTCGATCGGATACCACGCGTTTGCCAGGTCTTTCAGGGAACGCACTCCGGCGGGCAGCTCCTGCACCAGAGTGCGCTCGGCCGCCCGGCTCACGATCAGGTGGGACTCAATGCCGGTGGGTCTAAGCATTTCCAGCAGGCGCAAACCGTAGGTCACACCGCTGGCTCCGCTGATTCCCACCACCAGTCTGTTGTCGCCTCGCATGCCGGGCCTCCCCAATGGTCATGGTAGGTGATGGATCCCAGGCATGAAAAAACCTTCCCGGCCAAGCGCCGGAACGGTTTCGGTGCAACCAGCTTTTCTTCGACAAATCCGTCACTACCGGACCCACTGGTAGTTGGCCCACTGCCCGGTGTATGGGTTGAAGGCCTGCTGCTGGGTCATCACCCGGCCGGTCCATGGGTTGTAAGCCTGCTGGGCGGCCATGCGGGTACCCGTGTAGGGATTCACCGCCATGCCGCCTTGCCAGCGCGTGCCCGAATAGGGGTTCACGGCGGCACCCATGGTGCCCACGTTGCCGGTCCAGGGGTTGTACCCCGCTACCTGCCGGGCCATGGTCCCGGTATAGGGGTTGTACCCCTGGGCCCAACCGGTCACCTGGGCGTTCCCGGTGGCACTCCACAGCAAAGCCGCCAATGCCACCCACTTCCACAGCGATTTCATGGGGAGACTCTCCGAACCTGCTCGGGGGATCACTTCTGCTCGGGCAGTTGGGCCTTCTTGGGGGTGAGCACCGGCTTGCCCACCTCGTTCAGGTCCAGCGAGCCGCGCAGCTTCAGTTCGCTGCCGGGTTCCTTGCCCGGGTCCACCGTGTAGAAGTGAACCAGGTTGGTCCCATTGTCCACCACCAGCAGGTTGGTGATGTCCGTCTGCACCAC
>CAWUOE010000222.1:0-5881 GCA_963923355.1 uncultured Gemmataceae bacterium
GGTTAAGGGTAAAAACGGCAATATCAAGCTGGTTTTGACCGAGGATGTGACTCATTTGGGGCATCAGGGTGATGTGGTAGAGGTTCGCCCGGGGTATGCCAATAACTTTCTGGTTCCCCGTGGTTTGGCGACTGTTCCAACCGAACACAACTTGAAGCTACTTGAAATCTACAAGGTAAAACAAGAAAAGCGGAAACAAGCGCGTATCGCTGACCTGAAGGCTTTGGCAGACCAAATCAATCGGTTCAGCGGGATCACGATCGAAAGCCGGGTTACCGCCGACAACACACTTTACGGTTCGGTTGGTGCCGCCGAAATCGTGAAGGGCCTGAAAGACAAAGGTATGGTAATCGAGTCCGATATGGTCAAGCTTGAAGGGCCAATCAAGGAAACCGGTCTTTTTGCCGTCAAATTGAATCTCGGCCATGAAATTGATTGCGAACTCAAGGTGATGGTGGTTCCTTCCGTGGAAAAGACTGCCGGAACTGACCGCCGGTAAGTCTCCTTTTCGGTGAGGATCAATGCCGAATTCCCCAGCCCCAGGACGGGGCGACTCCCTTCCCCGCAGCGAAGAAGCTGAAAAGGCACTTTTGGGTGGCCTTATGCGGGATAATGAGGCCATTGGGGAGATCTTGCAGCAGGTCCATCCGGACCATTTTTACTCCGATGCCCATCAAAAAATTTATCGGGGCATCTTGGCCATTTATGACCAAGGTCGTCCTGTTGATCTGGTCACTTTAGCCGAGGAACTTCGGCGCCTTGGCCAATTGGAAGATGTGGGCAGTTACCCGTTCCTGACGGAATTGTGGGAATCCACTCCTGTCCAATCCCACACAGCGCATTATGCCCGATTTGTCCGGGACAGCGCCATCAAACGGAACATCATCCACACCTCCAACGAGATTCTGCAGGAATGCTTTGAGCAATCCATGCCCAGCGATGAATTGCTGGGCATGGCTGTGGGAAAAATGCTCGAATTATCCGAGCAAGGCATCAAACAAAGCTTCGCAACCCTGAGCGAGGCATTGAGCGAGGCTTATGACCGGATCGATGCCCGAACCCAAGGGCACCACTCGAACACCAGCGTACCGACAGGATTCACCGCGCTGGACGCCCTGACATCCGGTTTCCACAACAACGAGCTGGTGATTATCGCCGCGCGTCCTTCGGTGGGTAAAACCGCATTCGTCCTCAACATCATTCGACATGCGATCCTGGAGGCCAAAGCCGGGGTCCTTTTCAGCAGCCTGGAACAGTCAAAGACCGAGATTGCCGAACGCCTGATGTGCGCGCATGCCCGTGTTGACAGCCACAAACTGAGGAAGGGAGCGCTCTCCTCCGAGGAGATGAACCTGCTGGTCCAGGCGGGCGGAGAGTTGAGCCAGGCCCCCCTGTTCATCGACGATAGCCCCACCCAGAGCATGCTTCGAATCTCGGCAAATGCCAGAAGACTTAAAAAGCGTTACAACATCCGGATGGTAGTCATTGACTACCTGCAGTTGATCGAACCTGAAAACCGGCGCGATCCACGCCAGGAGCAGGTCGCCCAAATCAGCCGACGGCTGAAGGCCCTGGCCCGCGAGTTGCAGATCCCCGTGGTCTCGCTGGCCCAGGTGAACCGGTCATCGGAAGATCGCCAGGACCACCGCCCGAGGATGTCGGACCTGCGTGAATCGGGCTCCATCGAGCAGGACGCCGACACGGTTTTGATGCTCCACCGTCCAGACCGCTACGAAACCCAGGAAGCGGAAGGGTTGATGGAAGTTCTTGTCTCGAAACAGCGCAATGGCCCGGTGGGAAACGTCGACCTTACCTATGTGAAACAATACATGCGCTTTGAAAATCTGGTGGTTGGAACACCGTTTGACCTCTAACCCGGGAAAGGCCTGGAATGACGGAAGGATTTCGGGTTGGATTGGGCCACGATACCCACCGTTTGGTGATTGGTAAGCCTTTGATTCTGGGAGGCGTCACCATACCTCATGAAATGGGATTGGCGGGCCATTCTGATGCGGATGTCCTCCTCCATGCCTTGACGGACGCACTTCTGGGGGCTGCAGGCCTTGGAGACATCGGGGAACTTTTTCCAGACACGGATGCCAAGTGGGCAGGAGCCGCAAGCGACATTTTTGTCAGGGAAGCCGTTCGATTGCTTTCCGCTTCGGACTGTCGAGTGATCAATGTCGATGTGATCCTTCATGCAGAAAAGCCCAAACTATCCGCACACAAAATGGCTATCCGCAACAATGTCGCCAAGCTGCTGGCCATCCCCCAAGACCGTGTAAACATCAAAGCCAAGACGGGCGAAAAGGTTGGCCCGGTAGGCCTTGGGGAGGCCATGGAATGCCATGTCGTGGCGCTGATCCAATTCGGAAAGAACAGTGCCTGAACAAGACGGGCCGCTAAACTTCGGAGCCAATCATGCCGGCCAAAATTCGTGTACACAGCACTCTCAGCCGCCGGAAGGAGGATTTTGTCACCACCGTTCCGGGCACGGTGACCATGTATGTCTGCGGTCCCACTGTTTACAAACCAAGCCATGTCGGACATTTGGTGGGGCCGATCATTTTCGACACCATCAAGCGATTTCTTATCCATCAAGGATATAAAGTCACCTTTGTGGTGAACATCACGGACATCGACGACAAGTTGATTGTCGAGGCCGCAAAACGGAAGGTCAGTGTCAAGGAACTGGCCAGCGAAGTCACTGAGGATTATTTCCGTTGTCTGAAAGCGCTGGGCATTGAAAGCATCGACCGTTTTCCCAAGGCAACGGAGCATATTCCAGATATACAGGCAATGATTTCCAAACTCATCGCTGACGGCCACGCCTATGCCTCCTCGGGCGACGTGTATTTTGATGTATCGTCAGACGCGGATTACGGGAAACTATGCAACCGAGATCCTGAACAATTGGAAGCTGGCGCCAGAATCGAGGTCAGCGAAAGGAAGAAAAATCCCGGCGACTTTGCCTTATGGAAGGGGGCCAAACCAGGTGAGCCGGCTTGGGAATCGCCTTGGGGGCCGGGACGGCCAGGTTGGCACATCGAATGCTCAGCCATGAGCATGCGCTGGCTGGGTGAAACCATTGACATCCACGGGGGGGGGTTGGACCTGCAATTTCCCCACCATGAAAACGAACTGGCCCAATCCGAATCCTACTCCGGTAAGCCATTTGCCCGTTACTGGCTCCACAACGGCCTGATGAAAACGGGCGACAAGAAAATGTCCAAAAGTGAAGGGAACGAAATTGTTGTCAGGGAACTTCTGAAAAAGCACCCGGCAGAAACACTCAGGGGCTTGATTCTGAGTTCCCATTACCGCAGCCCTATTGAATACAGCGAGAATCGCCTGATTGAAGTGGGTCGCAGTTTTGAAGCTTTCCACCGATTCCATGAAAGGGTTGCCAGAATACTTGGAACCCCCATTGGATCCATCCAGCCGTGGCGACCAGAAACGAGCCCACCCCCAGAATTGACCACGATTCGCGACAGGTTCATTGAGGCCATGTCGGATGATTTCAATACTGGCGCAGCACTTGCTGTCCTTTTCGACCTAATAACCCATCTCAACCGTTTCATAGAAACCCACAAGATGGAGAGGGAAAAACCTCAGGCGGATTCATTGACGTATTTGTCGATTGGAACCTCAATACTTGTGGAGTTGTCCGGTATTCTGGGGATCCTGAATCCTGCAAATATGCGGAAAGAAGCCCGTGGGGAAACAGGGCAAATTGTGGACGGATTGATGGGATTGGTCATCGAATTGAGAGCCCTCGCACGAAAGGACAAAAATTTCGCAACCGCTGACCTGATTCGAAACCGACTCAGTTCTCTGGGAATCACCTTGGAGGACCGCCCGGATGGGACAGGATTCCGCATCGGTTGACCGGCCCCTTATTATCCTCGGCATTGATCCAGGGTTGGAAACCACTGGGTATGCCCTGCTGGAATCTGCGGGCCAATTTGTCACGGTCATCGAGGCGGGCACACTGACCACAAACCGGACAGCTTCCCTTCCAAACCGATTGCTGGACCTCTTTTCTGGGTTGGAAGAGATTCTCGACCAGTACCAGCCTTGTCGAATGGCTGTGGAACAGCTTTTCTCGCATTATGGCCACCCAAAAACCGCAATCACCATGGGTCACGCCCGGGGGGTACTTTTTTTAGCAGCTGCACGTAAAGGAATACCTGTAGAAAGCTACTTGCCGACCAAAGTGAAAAGGACGCTCACCGGAAACGGAAGGTCATCCAAGGAACAGGTTCAAAGGGCAGTCATGCTTGAATTACATTTGGACCGTCATCCTGATCCACCTGACATTGCAGACGCCATGGCAGTTGCCTTTTGCCTCCATAGGGAACTGCTGCAACCGAGGAAACTATCCAAATGATAACCGGAATGCGGGGAAAGCTGGCCCGTCTGATGGAAAACGAGGCCCGGCTATCCATCGGCCCGATGGAATACCAGGTCCTGATTCCTGAATTTGTGCGCCGTAAACTGCAGGACCTGATGGGAACCGAGGTCGCACTCTGCACGGAACAGTATATCGAGGGAGGTCAGGGCGCCAGCCACATGGTTCCGCGTATCATCGGCTTCCTGACTGAACATGAGCTGGGTTTTTTCTCACTCTTTTGCACGGTCAACAAGATCGGACCAAAGAAAGCACTGAAAGCGCTCACACAAGCGCCGGTTGAGGTCGCCAAAGCCATCGCGCGAAAAGACACCGCTTGGCTGGCGAAGTTGCCGGGAATTGGTAAACAAACCGCCGAAAACATTGTGGCACAACTGCACCGAAGCGTCGGTCCCTTCTGCGTATCTGAGTCCGGGCAACTGGATTCTGAAGCCAGTTCTACTGCCCTCAGTGGGCAGTCCAGCCTGCACAATGATGCCTACAACGCTTTGATGACCCTGGGCCTCTCTTCCAGCGAAGCCTTGGAGCGTTTGGACAAAGTTTTGGCACACAACAAGGACCTGAAGGACCTTCCGTCGGTCATTCAAGCCGTATTCGGCCGAGATTGAACCATTAATTGGTACCTTGGCGCTTGTGAAGGAGGAAGAAAATGGCCAGGGATCCAGTTTTCAAAGGAGGGGGAAAGTTGTCGAACCCCCAATCATCAACAGCTTCCCCGATAGCCGGAAATAGCGGGGACCAACCCCATGACGCCGCGTTGAGGCCCCGATGCTTTGCGGACGTGATAGGCCAAAAGGCTGTGATCAATCGTTTGAGTATCGCGGTGAATGCCTGCAAAAAACTGAAAGAACCCCTTCCCCATATCCTTCTTGATGGCCCACCCGGTTTGGGGAAAACCACTTTTGCCAATGTGCTTCCCCATGAACTTGGCACTACCTTGCAAATCACTTCCGGACCGGCTCTCACCAGGCCCGCGGATCTCATCCCCTTTTTGACCAATGCGGAAGAGGGGTCCATCCTTTTCATCGATGAAATCCACCGCCTACCAAGGACAGTGGAGGAATTTATCTACCCAGCCATGGAGGATTTCCGCTTGGATATCGTCCTCGGGGAAGGATTAGGGGCCAGGACAGTTTCGATGCGGTTGAAAAGGTTCACCCTGATCGGAGCCACCACTCGAAGCGGAATGCTCTCCAATCCGATGCGTGACCGCTTCAAAATGCACGAGCATTTGGATTTTTATTCAGAGAATGAATTGGCGACAATTGTCTCAGCCAACGCCAGAAAACTGGAAACCGAATTGGACAAAGCTGCCGCCCTTGAAATCGCAAAAAGAAGCAGAGGGACCCCGCGAATCGCCAACTCCAGACTGTGGTGGGCTCGTCAATACTCGGCCAGCGAAATGGACGGAAGAATAACACTGGAAGCAGCCAGAAAGGCCTTGGACATTGCCGAGGTGGATGAACAAGG
>CAWUOE010000223.1:0-5877 GCA_963923355.1 uncultured Gemmataceae bacterium
AACAACACAGGCCCACCACAGAGGCAACTTTGTAACAGTAGCCCTCCGCCTCCCGGATAGTTTCAAACCGAAGGGGTTGCAGATCCATTCCCACACCGTCAATTGCTTCCTCCAGCAGGCCCGGATCGATGGCAAAGGTACGTACTGACCAGACAAGGGCCGGGTAGAGCCCGGTATGGGTGAGTTCTCCGTCAACCGGCCGGGTAGGACTGCCCGCCAACGCATGCCTCAGTGCCAGCCTCCATGTCCCTAGCAATTGGGTGGGATCCTGACCTGGTGGCGGTTCGTCGGCTATGTCATCGGTCACCCGCAAAAAGGCGTACAACGCGCACATCGCCCTATGCTGGCCTGTCGGCAGCAGGCCGAAGGCCGGGTAAAAATTGCCAGCCTTGGTTCTCGCCACCATGCGACACCACGCATGGGAAGCTGACAGCGAGACCTGATCCCGTGTGGCCAATCCTGGAGATCGATCGGGGTTTCCCACCATGCGTCGAATACCAGACATCTGGACCAGGGTTTTGCCCATCAACCGGAGCTTTGCAACTTTGTTCACAGTTGGGCGGTATGACAGTGTGTCGCCCCCCTGCGCCTCAATCGCGTCCAAAATGGCAAGCCCACCATCATGAAACAATTTGACTTGGGCTGCCAATGGCCCGCGCAGGTCCCCGAGCAAGGGCTGGCCTTGGCGAAACAGGGCACGCGTGTACTGGCACAGGTGTAAAACCAGAGACTTCAAAGCACTCGAAGCCTTGGGTTGGTCGAGGTCGGCCGGAGTTACACCAAACCTGAGGCGCAAATCCGCTGGGAGGTAAATGCGACCCATTTTGCGGTCACGGCCGATGTCCTGCCAGAAATTGGCCAGTTGCAAACCTGAGCAGATTGCATCGGACCATGCATCACGCCGGGGATTCGCCTGTCCAAAAATCCTCAGCACCAAACGGCCAACCGGATTGGCTGATCCACAACAATAATCAAGCAATTCATCCAAGCTTGGGTGATCCAAGACCCGCTTGTCGCGCTCAAAAGCATCCAACAAATGGTGGAACGGTTGCAGGGGCAGACCAAGTTCCAGCACTGAGGCCTGCAAGGCGATGAAAACAGGGTGTGCCGGTTTGGATCCGGGTTGATCCAACTGAACGATCTGGCTGCGCCACCAAGCCAGCAATTGTTTGGACTCAGCGGGATCGACTACCTCGTCGGCCAGATTGTCTGCCCAACGGGAAAAGGCGTAGACCGCCCTCATGTGGTGACGGGCCCTGCCCCGGACCCAAAAGGTCAGTACCGAGAAATTCTCATAATGGTTTTGGGCAAGGGTTTGACAGTAGGAGCGGGCGCGCCCCAATCCACCCTGAAACGGGGTGGTCCCGGGCCCGTAAGCAGCCAAATCACACTGGAACCAATTTTCCAATCCTTGGACCGCCCGTCACTTCCTTGGTCACACAACCCAATGTTCCCTTTGGGCTAAATTTTAGACTATTCTTGGGCTCCGGTCACGATGAACCCGGCTGGGGCCCCGGGCCCGATCCTCGCAAGGACCCAACAGCATGCCGCTTGAAAAGTTGCCCCAACCCAAGGTGCCAGGTGTGTTTTTTGCCATTTGGGCTGCGATCTTCCTGTTTTCAGGGGGCATTCGGGCGGAACCGCCCATTCATTCGAACAAAGGATCCGCTTCTGAGTGGGTGCTCAAGCGCGAACCATCCCCGGCTTGGGCCCCCATACCAGATAATCCCCAAGATGCCAGCAAAGTCCCACCTGAATGGCTGGATGAACACGGGGCCGTGTACCTACACAATTCGACCAGGATCCTGTTGGCCACCGACGGAACCACCACCACGTCCAGCACACAAATCATCCGATTGCTGGGCCGAAAGGCAATCGCCACGCTGGGGGATCACCGGGAAATCGTATTCGACCCCTCCTTCGAGAAGTGCTCACTGAACCATGCCTTCGTTGTCGGGGCTAATGGTGGACGGCGAGAACTGGAGCCCCGCCATTGCCAAGTGCGTGATGTGGTGACCGATTTCGCGATTTACCAGAATGACAAGCAGGCAATCCTATCGTTTCCCGGGCTGCAAGTGGGAGACACCCTGGTGGTGCAGTGGACCACCACCGGCAAAAACCCCGAGTACAAGGGCCACTGCTTTGGCAGGTTTTCACTGGGTATGGTTGGTTACCCGACCCTGGAAGAGGTGGTCCGACTGGGTGTCCCAACCGGGCGAGCATTTCGGGCCCGGCTGAAAGGTCTGGCCATTGAGCCATCCCAATCCACCCGCGGGGGGATCGAATGGACCGAATGGAAAGCCAGGCAACTGGCTCCGCTGGAGTTGGAAGATGCCCAATCCGCAGACACACGGGACCTTGAACCAGAAATCAGTTACTCCACCTTCAGGTCATGGGAAGAGGTGGGACAATGGCAGGCCCAACTCCGCCCTGATTTGTGGACGGTAACCCCATCGATTTCGAAATTGGTGGATCAGGTGTTGGGGACGGAGGGCAAAAATCTTCCCCCCGTGCGCAAGGCGGCCAAGCTCGCCCACTGGGTGAAACGCAATATCCGTTACCTCTCGGTGGGAATCGGCCACCATTTCACACCCCACAGCCCCGGGGAAGTGCTGGCAAACCGTCACGGCGACTGCAAAGACACAGCCCAACTCCTTGTTCTGCTGCTGACGCATGCCGGTTTGAGTGCCGAGTTGGCGTCCCTTGGCGTGAAAGGTGATGGTCAGGTGGACGAGGGTATTCCTTCTCCCTGGGCCACCCACGCCCTGGTACTGGTGACCTTGCCTGAAAATGAAAGCTTGGGGACAGGCTCACAGCGCAGGTGGATCGATACCACCGAGGACCTGAGCGGATGGGACCAACTCAATGAACTGGATGCAGGTCGCTTGTGCTACCTGGTGGGCCCCAAAGGAAACTGCCGGTTGGAACGCACTCCAGAAGCCCGGGCGCAAGACTGCCAATGGGTGATCCAAAATCGAATGAAGGTCCGTGCGGACGGGTCAGCCAGCCTGACACGGGTTGTCACGGCCACTGGTGAGGCGGCCGTGTCATACCGCGACGCTTTCCTGGAAGAACCGCCGGTTCGCCGGAAGCGGTACCTCGAGGAGCAACTCCAGGACCTTGCCAGCCAGGTGACTGTGGCTGGTTTGAGGATCGACCCGGCCAACCTTCAGGATTTTGATGCCCCTTTACGGTTTGAAATCGATCTGGAACTGAAGGGACTGTTCGACACCCCCGATAACCCCGGAGAGCCGGTCGCACTGCCGCTGACCGAACATATCGCCTGGGATACCTGGTTTGGCAAAAAAATACGCTTTCCGGCGGCAAACAAGCCATTCAAGCAGGGTCTTCCTCTACAAGTGGACAGCTCTTGGGAGTTGCAGGCTGAAAAGGGTGTGCTGATTCAGGAATTACCCGAGGAAGCCAAAACCATCACGCCATGGGGCAGCATTTCACGGACAGCTCGTCCGGAAGGACCCGAGAAGAAATTCCTTCTGCGATTCAAAGCGATCCGATTGGCCACCGAAGTACGAGCCCAAGATCGGGGTGAATACCTGCGTTTTCTGGATTCCGCCAGAGATACTTGGCAGGCTGTGATTCCAGTTCAAGGCCGGGATGGTGGAAAACCTTGAGCCGTAACCGGTGTTCCCGAGGTCCTGAATCCAGAGGATGAAACCTGGGCGGCATAAAAAGAACTGCCCGAGGAATCCGGAACCACACCGCCTGGGGAAGCCTTTCCAGGTCGGCGAGGAAGGATACCTCGGGTCAGAAGTTCTTGCCGCCCAACACAAACTGGTGAAATAAGGCGGCCAATTTGGTCGGTTTTAAGGTTCGGCACGGGAACGTGGCGGTTTGCCGCCTCAGCGTATCCTCAAGCCTGGGGCCCGTTTTTACTGTGGGCCGATGAACAATCAACGCCGGGTCGTGGGAGCCACTGGTGTCTCTTCCTCGGGTTTCCCCGGGAGGAGTTCCTGGCGATAGATTGCCACATCGCGAGGTGCCTCGATACCAAGACGGATCTTGCCGCGGTCGATGTCCACCACCGTGATGCAAATCTGGTCGCCGATGAAGATTTTCTCTCCCAATTTTCGGCTCAGGACCAGCATGTCGCCACCCTCCTGATTGCGATGCCGCCTCGAGGCAAGTCTGCGCAAACATACGCCCCAAAGTGAAAAAGGAAGTGCAATCGACCCTTTTTTTGCACGGCTTCTCCGACTGCCACCTGTTACGACCGGCACACCCCGCAGACTGGGGCTGACCGGAAACCTGCCGGGTGGCATCCCAGCCACCGGCATGGTTGAATCGTGGTAAGGAATTTCAAAAAAGACTGGAGAATCGTCATGTCAAAGTGGTGCGGGGCCACACTGTCAGCCGTGTTGGTTGCCACCGTCCTGGTTTCAATCAACCCCTTGTTTTCCCAAGAGACCAAGCAAATAGCGAAATCCGAGGAGAAAGATTCCCCAAAATCACTGGGCGCATTCCAGGGATTTTGGCAATTGGACCGGGTCGAGGCGGACGGACGCACGCTCCCCAACGACCTGTTTGGCAGCGCCTCGCTGGAAGTAAAGGGTGGAAAGTATGAACTCATTCGAAAAACCACGAAGGAAACCAAGGTGAAGGGGTCCTTGGCAGTCCCCGAGGCCAAGGCAACCGACTCGCAAACCGGCAAAGACAAGGCAACCGGGGCAGACTTGGTGGCAGTGGACATTATCCCCGAGGGAGAGGACGGCCCTTTGGATCCCCAAAAGGCTGTTTTTGCCGTCATTGGAGGCAAGCTTCATTTGTGCTCTGGCCCCCCCGGGGTGGCACGCCCAGCCAGCCTGAACACGAACGGCCGTGAAAATGTGACGCTCATGGTTTTCAGCAGGAAAAAACAATGATTTTGTTGCCAACTTTTGTCGCCCCGTTCTTAATCCCGTTAATCTTTTCCCAATCTCCCGAAAAGCAACGGCCTTTTACCAAACGGGCCGTTGTCAGTGTTTCACGCCCCGCCAGCGAGGTGGGAATCCGCATCCTGCGCGAAGGTGGCAACGCGGTAGACGCCACCATTGCGACTGCTTTTGCCTTGGCTGTGACCCACCCCCAGGCTGGAAACATTGCTGGAGGAGGCTTCATGGTGGTGGCGCCACCGGATGGTGGGCCGAGTTATCAGAATGCGAAAGTGGTGGATTTCCGGGAAACCGCGCCCGGCAAGGCCACTGCAACGATGTTCCAACTCAAGGAAAGCGTGCGGAACACCAAAGGGGTGGGCGTTCCGGGAACGGTGGCCGGCTTGGAACTGGCCCATAAACGCTGGGGCAAACTGCCTTGGGCCCAACTGGTGGAACCGGCCGTCAGTTTGGCCCGCAACGGTTTTCCTGTCGAGAAATCCCTCGCCAACTCACTCAACCAGGTCTTGCCCGAAACCGTGAAGGCCCACCCTGAATTCCACCGGGTGTTCAGCAAGCCCGGCGGCGGGGAATGGAAAACCAACGATGAACTGAAACTGCCAGAACTTGCCAGCGCCCTCGAATCCATCAGGGACAGGGGAGCAGCGGGTTTCTACACCGGGAAAGTGGCAGACCTGATGGTTGCCGAGATGGAAAGAACCGGAGGCCTGATCACCCGGGAAGATTTGATCCATTATCGGGCAGAATTGCGTGATCCCATCCTGGTTAAATTCCGCGGCTTTGATATCCTGGCTGCCCCTCCACCCAGCTCAGGCGGAGTCTGCCTTGCAATCATCCTGGGAATGCTGGAAACCCGCCCCCCCAGGGTGGGTGATCGCATGAGTGCAGATAACATCCATTTCCTGGCCGAAAGCATGAAACGCGCCTTCCGTGAGAGGGCTCGGTGGGTGGGCGACCCAGCGTTTGCCACTTTGCCTGCTGGATTGCT
>CAWUOE010000224.1:0-5861 GCA_963923355.1 uncultured Gemmataceae bacterium
GGCAAAAATACTGGCACCCCAGTTGGATCGAGCCTGATCTCCATTATCGTCTGCTGCGGGCCCGCCATACCATGAAGGCCCTTACCATGGCGGCAGAATTGGGCGCCCGGTGCATCACCACCGAGCCGGGTGGCCCCGTTGGCCCGGGAGAAAGCTGGAAGGCCGGCTTGGACCTTTTCGTCGAAACTATCAAACCCGTGCTGGAACACGCGGAGAAGCATAAAGTCCTTCTGCTGGTGGAACCCGAGCCTGGCCTCCTGATCGAGACAGCCGAGCAGGCGCTCGAATTCATGGGGCGTTTCGACTCCCCCTGGCTCGGACTGAATTTCGACATCGGGCATAGCTACTGCGTCGGGGAGGACCCGGCACGGGTGGTCCCCATGCTGGCTCGCCACATCCGCCATGTGCATCTGGAGGACATCGCCTCCACCCGGGTTCACCAACACCTGCTGCCGGGAGAGGGCGCGATCGATTTCAGCTCGGTCCTGAAGGCACTCAAATCTGGTGGCTACAGGGACTGGATCACCATTGAGCTTTATCCCTACATCGAAAATCCGGACACGGTGGCCCGATTGGCCCGTGAACGAGTCCTTCCCATCCTCCAAGCGGTGGACCAAGGCGCATGAACCTGAGGGGTTGGGCCATCCTTGTGCGTCTGCCCAACCTGCCCACCCCATTGGCGGATGTCGGCCTGGGCGCATGCGCCTGCCTCGCCGCAGGCATCCAGGTGCCTTTGTGGGCGTTGATTGCCGCCTGTCTGGCAACACTGGGCTTCTATGCCGGCGGAATGGTCCTCAATGATTGGTGCGACAGGTCTGAGGATGCCCTATCGAGGCCGGACAGGCCCATCCCTGCTGGGCAGATTTCTGCCGTTTCCGCATTGCTAGCCGGATGCGCCATGCTGGCTTTCGGGTGCTGCATGGCCCTTGGAATTGATTGGTTGCCAGGCAAAAAAGCCCTTTCAGGTCCGATTGGCTTTGCCTTGGCGGGAATGATCCTGCTGTATGACTCGTGGGCCAAGCAGACTCTCTTGGGCCCGTTGGTAATGGGCTCTTGCCGTGCCTTGAATGTCCTCTTCGGGGCCACAGTGGGAAACTGGGGACCACAGTCCGATTGGTGGCTCCTGTTCCTGCCAGCCGCCATTTCCGGCCTGTACATCTGCGGTGTGACTTGGTTCGCGCGAACCGAGGAAAAAACCAGCGACAAATCCCAATTGCGCCTCGCATCGCTGGTAATTGTGGTGGCCTTGGCAATGGCGGTCCTGATGCCTGTCTTGGCGGATTCCACTTTGCCTTGGTCCTCCAGGGTTTTGCCTGCTTGGTGCCTGATGGTTTTCTTGCTGTGGATTCTTGTGCCAAGGATTGTCCTTGCCAACCGGCAACCTGTCCCATCCCGGGTGCAGTCGGCGGTGGGATGGATGATTGCAGCGTATATTCCCCTCCAGGCCTGCCAGGCCGCTGGCCTTGCGGGCGCCTGGGGATGGTGCATGCTGCCCCTCCTTGCCTTGGTTCTATGGCTACGCCGTTGGCGATGGCTCAAGCCCACCTGAACAAGGTAGACTAGTCTTACGTCTTTCCAAGGGAGCCAACCCATGATCCGCCTGGGAATGCTGGACTTCGATACCTCGCACGTGGTGGCTTTCGCCCAAAGGCTTAATCATCAAGGTGTCCCACAGACCCAATGGGTGGACGGGGCGCGTGTGGTCATCGGCTGCCCGGGCACCTCGGAACTTGCCCCTAACCGAATCCCGGGTTACGTGGAGGAGATCAAGAAACTCAACGTCCCCCTGGTCGACAACCCTGCCGAAATGATCGGCAAGATCGACGGGTTGCTGCTTTGTTCCCTGGAAGGCGGGGCTCATTTGGAACACGCCCGGCCGTTTTTGGAAAAGGGTATCCCTCTTTTCATCGACAAGCCGTTCACCTGCGGTCGAAAAGACGCCGTGGCGATCATGGACTTGGCCAAAAAGCACAACACGGCAGTTTTTTCCAGTTCCAGCCTGCGCTACGCCGAGGAAGTGGTGAAGGCGCTTGCGGAGGTGCCTGCGGGGGAACGCGTGGGCGCGGCCACTTGGGGTCCCGCCAGCCTTTCAGAAATGCCCGGGAAAAACCCGGGACTTTATCATTACGGCATCCATGCCGCCGAGATCCTGTTCACGTTGATGGGCCCCGGTTGCGCAAAAGTACAGGCGATTTATCAAAAGGACACAGATCAGGTGACGGGGGTCTGGTCCGATGGCCGTATAGGCACACTCCGTGGCCTGCGTGCCGGCAACCAGGGCTTCGGGTTCAGCCTGTTTGGAAAAAAATCCATCCGCTCCCAGGCCGTCGGCACTGGGACCATCTACCGCGAATTGCTGAAACAGATTGTCGCGTTTTTCCAAACCCGCAAATCTCCCGTATCTGCCGAGGAAACCATCGGATTGATGGCTTTCCTGGAAGCAGCCAACACCAGCGCTGCAAACCACGGAGCCATGGTGGAAATCACTCCATGATGGGCCTTCCTGGATGGTTCTTACTCGTGTTGGCCTTTGCGCCGGCCCAACCCGCAGGTCCAGCGTCACCCCAGACGGATTCCTGGAAACTCGAGACGGTTTTCCGCATCCCTCCGTTTGAACCCCTGGAGGGTTTGGTGGTCCAGCAGGACCCGACAGGTATCGAATTGCGCCAGGTCATCCGGAAACCAGGCCGCCCCACCTTCATAATCAATGTGCGGATCCCACAGGATCAGATCGAGCGGGTGGACCTTTTGGACTCCGAGGACCGTGACCTGTTGGTGAAGCGCCTGGATCTGATCAGCGCAGAACGCGCCAAACGATTCGCCAGGTTGAAGCTTCTGGAAAAGCCTCCTTCCCCGGGGGCTGAAACATCGGAGGCTCCGTTGGGTTTGACGAAAACCGACTGGCCCACCGACAAACCTGGTTCACTACGCGCCTGGAAATACACCGGTCAAAAATTCAGTCTCCTCACCACCGCGAGGCCGGAAATCGCCGAGTTATGCGCCCTGCAGCTTGATGAGGTATTTAGCGCCTTCGAGCGATTGCTGCCCCCCCGGCAGGAATCCGGGCCTGTGACCATCCTGGTCACTTCTTCCACGGAAGAATGGCAGGCCCTTTGCAAGGCCCGGGGACGAGCCGTTCTCAATCCCGCCTGGTGCGATACCACCACCGGCGAGGTGGGTCTGGGCACAGACCAAACCAAGCTGGATGCCCGGATGGAGGAATTGAGAGCGCAGCATGCCCGCCATTTGGCGGAGCTGCAGACCCGAGGTGACGAATTGCGCAAGGCCTACGGTGGCAAGCTACCGCCCGAGTTACAAAAGCCCTTCGATCAATCCCTCAAATCCTTGCGCGAAAATGCCCTCACCAACGAACGCGTTTTGCGTCAGGAACGTGACAGGCTTTTCTCGCGAATGAATCACGAAGTCTTCCATGCTTACCTTTCCAAATTCGTCCTCAGGCCGGGTATGTCGATACCCCCTTGGCTGAACGAGGGATTGGCCCAGTTGTTTGAATCAGCTTTGGTGGAGGCTGGCGACCTGCGGGCTGATCAGGCTGATCCTGAGCGTGTCAGGCGATTTCGTGCCGACCTGCAGGCCCGGAAAGACATGGCTTTGGAAGATTTGCTGAAATCCCCCCCGGGCCGTTTTCACGTCACGGGAGCGTCTGATCAGGAAACAAGTCGTCAGGCTTACTTGGCTTCTTGGGCACTCTGCTCGTGGCTGGTACTGGACAAGGGGCGGCTGCGACTGACCGACCTCGACGCATTCAGTGCTCCCGACCCATCCCAGGTTGATTCAACCGCGGTTTTTGGCAAGCTATTTTCACTGTCGCTGGAGGAAGCCCAAAAGCAGGTACGGGAGACTTTTCGCAAGGGTGCCCCCGGTCAATTCAAAGCAGCCAATCCAGCCCCCGCCAGCGAATCACCCACCCGGCCATGAATCTCAACCTGCCCCTATCATGATGGAGGGAGATGGCAAACCGGGAGTGCTTTGAATGCCGGTGAATCTGAATGTCAGTGAATTTGAACAGCGGCGTTTATCCGGCCGTTCCATTTATCTTGTGGATGTTCGCACTCCTGAGGAGCACGCCATCGCAAAACTGCCGGATAGCCTTTTGGTTCCAATCTCAGAGCTTGCCTCTGATATAGATCGCATACAGCCGCCAAAGGAATCAGATTTAGTTATCTATTGCCATCATGGGGTTCGCAGTTGGCATGCTGCCGTGTATTTGGAACAGTCCGGTTTTGAAAGGGTTCATTCCCTTTCTGGAGGAATAGACGCCTACAGTCAGGCGATTGATCCCTCCATCCCCCGCTACTGATAGATCATGAGCCACAACAAACCGTTGCCAATTAATGAACCAGCGGAGGCTTTCTCTCATTTTGACAGGTCTGGTGCGAGCCGCATGGTGGATGTCAGCGACAAGCAGTCCACGCAGCGTCGGGCCAAAGCTTCCGGTTCGATCCTTATGGCTCCTGAAACCCTGCGTAAAATTCTCGATAAGGAATTCACCAAAGGCGATGTGCTTGAAGTAGCCAGGTTGGCTGGCATCCAGGCAGCCAAGCGAACATCGGAGTTGATTCCCCTGTGTCATTTGTTGCCGCTGGATGGGGTGAAAGTTGAATTCACTCCCTCACCACCTGATACCCTGAAAATATCCGCCGAAGTCTCCTGTACCGGTAAAACCGGGGTGGAAATGGAGGCACTGGTGGCGGTAAGCGTGGCAGGCTTGACCATCTACGACATGGCAAAGGCTGTGGACCGAACCATGGTGATCGACCAGGTTCGACTGGAAGAAAAGAGTGGCGGACGGTCCGGTGAATTTAAACGCGCTTGAATTCTCCGACTCCCACGGTTTTTGGGCCCCACGCACGGAATTCCAATGGTATCCAGTTCCTCCATCACCCTGCCTCCCCAACGTCAGGGGGCCCGTGCGTCCATGATCCTAGATTCCCAGGACCTGAAATCACTGGTGGCCGGGGACCTCGAGTTGGTCGAGCGGGCCATTTCGCAGATTTTGGCCCAACGCCCCCCGCGTCTTACCGGGATCATCGACCACGTCAGCGAATACCGCGGCAAACGATTCCGGCCGCTTTTGGCCCTGCTCACAGCCAGGGTTTTGGGGTGTGAATCACCCGGGCGCCTAGATTTAGCTGTCGCCATGGAGATGATGCATACGGCCTCCTTGGTCCACGATGACATTCTCGACAACGCTGAAACCCGCCGGCATATCCCAACGGTCCACAACCGCTGGGGCAGTCAATCCGCCGTCCTCTTGGGGGATTACCTCTTCAGCCATGCCTTTGTTCTGGCTGCCCGGGTGGGTGACTCTCAAGTCACACTCGAAGTGGCCGAAACTGCCCGCAAGGTGTGCGAGGGGGAACTGAAGCAAAACCTGGAGGCAGGTAACTGGCTACTGCCCGAAACAGATTACATGGAAATCATCGAAGGCAAGACGGCAGAACTGATGGCTGCCTCCTGCCGTCTGATGGGAGTTTATGCCCGGGCCAACGAACAGATTTGCTCGGCGCTTGATACCTATGGCAGATCCTTGGGTATGGCCTTCCAAATGGCGGATGACCTTCTGGATCTGGAAGGCGATGAGGAAACCACAGGAAAGTCCTTGGGCACCGACTTGGAACAAGGCAAGGTCACCCTGCCAATCATTCATGCCCTGAACCACAGCCAGCCAGCCTCGAAAACTTCCCTATTAGAGCTTTTGCAGTCCAGCGGGGCAAAAAATAGATCGGCCCTGCGCAAGCCATTGGAAGCCGCCGGTTCCCTGGCTTACACACGGCGCAAGGCGGAGGAATTTGTCGGGAATGCCCGAAGGGCTTTGGCCACATTACCCGATAGCCCTT
>CAWUOE010000225.1:0-5861 GCA_963923355.1 uncultured Gemmataceae bacterium
TGTGTATAAGAGACAGGAATCCCCCGTCCCATCCCCGTGCCCTTCCATCGCGCTCATACCCGATTGCTCTCCGGGCCCCGCGGGGCCACCATCATTTATTTTTTAAGATCCGCCATATCTTGATTGAGGGTCCGACCCGTCAAGGCGAAAAACAACCAGAGCCCGACCCCGCCGGCGGCCATGACCAGGATGGGACCAGGCCAAAGGAAGCGAAAAATGGCGGCCCCGGCCTTGTCCGGAATGTTCTCATCCTCCAGTTGGGCCAGCATCCCCTCGCCCGCCTGCACGCCACCCTCCGCCAGCCGGTACAGCAGGCTGAAAAGATCCTCCGGGGGGACCTTCGGCAGCGGGATGTCAGGGATCGGCAGGGGGGGCACAAACGGCTTGTCCACCACCTGACCATTGACGATGAGCAACAACTGCTCGCGACGGGAACCGCCCTGCGGAATGTCTGCAGTCGTAATCCATTCGGCCAGGTTGCAGGCAAACGCCAGGTTGCCCGGCACCGTGAGCATCTGGTTGCACACCACCTCGGGGTCCGCCAGCAACAAGACCCGCCCATCCCCGGCGGCCGCATCCTGGCGGCCGGTTCCGAGGGCGAAGATGGCATCCTCCATGCGCGGGCCGGAGGGCATCAATTCCACGGTGCCCTGGAAGCGGGCATGAACCACCCCCTGGCCGTCCTGCCCCAACACGCGACCCGGCGAGTTGCTGATGACGGGGGAAGCCAATCCCGCGCGGCCTGAAAAGAGTTTCTGATCCCCCTCGGCACGCAGCGGGATCAAAAGGGACTGACCCTGGAAGCCGGCGTTCCGCCCGAATGCCCGCAACTTTTCGCCGGTGATGGCGGCCCCGACACCCATCAGGTGGATGAGGGCGTTTCCAACCCCTTCCCTTCCTTCCCACAATTTGCGGTCACTGGCCACGATGAGGGTGCCACCATCGCGAACAAACTGTTCCAACCCGGGCAACTCCAGGCCGGTGGTGTCGCCCAGCACCAAAACAGTGCGGACGGAAGCCAAACGCCTCGCGCTCGGGTTGTCGGCCTGAACCCATTCACCCCAACCCGGCACCAACTTTTGCCCGCCGCCCTGCCAATTGGGAGCTGTGAGAAGGTAACTCAACCACTGGTACCCGTCCGCGGGGATTCGCACGGTTTCCCCGCCCTCGCCCGTTTCTTCCGGCTGGCCCGAGGCGCCATCCTGATTGCCCGAGCCGATGGCAGCAGCCTTGATGTCCGTGGCGGCGGCGACAGGAAACAGGAGGCCGCCACAGGCCATGGCCAAGAGGGCCATGGTGGTCCGGAGGAAACATGCGGACATGGAATGTCTCATATCCACCTCCGCCTGGTTGGGCGGGCTTCCAGATCATTCACCAGCCTGGCGATGGCCCGAAGGCCTTCCTCAGCCTGCTCGGTGGTTGGGCGCAGTTCCCCGGGGAGGTAGCGGGCCCGTTCGTACAAATCGCCGAGGTAGGCCCATTGCCCATCCTGACCGGGAATGGAATGAGCCAAGCCCCGGGCCAGCAGTTGGTGGTGGAAGGAGCGCGCTTTGCGGCCCAACAGTTCCAGGGCCAAACCCTCGTAGACCAACCGAAATCGCTCGACCGTGTCGGGATGGTCGATGCGGGTGTGGATTCCCAGGACGGTTTTCAAATCGGGTGCCAAGCCCAACCTGGCCAGGTGCATGTACCCCCAGACCAGGAGGAAAATCCCCGCGGCCCCACCTCCCAGCCAATACAGCGTGGTCCGATCCGGCAAGGAGAAGGACGGCAGCGAGATGGCACCGGGGCTGGGCAACCGGATATTGGGTGCCTTGAATTGGAAGGACGGCAAACGCAAGCCTCGCAAAAAGGCGAAGTTGGGCCTGATGCGCTCAAACCAATCCCTGCTCCATTTGGGGAAGACCAACTGCCATTTGCCCGGGCGGAGTTTGTCCCAATCAAATTTTGCCAGCCAATGTCCCAGGTCGCCCTTCATGCCTGGGGCGGGGATCTTTGCCAGGATGCTGGAGAGTTGCTCGATCTGCCGGGTGTCCAAACCCATTCTTTTGAGGAAATCGGTGAAGCGGCCCAGGTTTTCCGGGGTGATTCCCAGGCTTTCCAATGTCGCGCCGGTGCCCATCGGCGGGGTCTTGCCACCAAAACCGGGGACGCCCTCGGTGAAAGGCGGAAGCCCGGTCCCCTGCCCCATCCTGCCCAGCAGGGAAAGGATGGACCGGAGATCCTCGGAGCCAAGGATGCCTGATCCACCACCCGATGACAATTTTTCGAGCAGCCCCTTCAGTTGGGCCAAGTCCGGCCCTTCCAAACCCGCAGCGCGTTGGCGATTGATCTTCTCAAGGAGGGGACCCAATTTGGACCAATTGAGATCAGGATGAAGTTTTTCCAGCGCCTCGCGGTTTTTGGCGAGGCTGCCCAAGAGCGGCAGCCATGCCCCCATTTCCATGGGTGACAGGCCCTGGATGTTTGCCCCGGCGGAACCAAGTGACTCCATCAAACGACGCAGCGCCATGGGATCGAGCCCGCCGTTGCCCTCCCCCAACTGAAGTTGGCGCATGATTTCCGCCAGACTGCCAGGAGGTCCCAGAGGAATGCCCGGTGGCGCCTTGGGGATATTCCCCGCCAAAGCCCCCATCCAACCCAGACCAAAACCGATGCCTCCCGGAAGGCCTGCCCATTTTCCGCCCGGTAAAAAGCTGGACCAGTTTGGCATGGCCTTGCCGGGGCGCCCGGTAGACCGCAGAAACGCATCCAGTTGCTGCTGGGTCAATCCCTGGGTTTGTTGTCCCAAGGGAACGAAGCTTTCCTGGGCGAACCCTTTCGTTAGGGCAATGGTGGGTAAGATTGCGACCACCCAGGCAAACAGGGTTGGTCGGCGACCCAGAAAATGACACAGCCCCGCAAGGAATTGCATGGCTGTATTGTAACTCGCCCCGTGTTGGCCCGCACCCTGTTGGGCTCAACTTTCCGGCACCAGGTCAGAGGTTATCCGACCGACCTTGGACAGGTCAGGGGCGGGCTTTCAGCCCGAACCAGCCTGGCGGACAGCAACCTTCCACGGGCCCCTGGGCAGGCAAGCAGCGCGGCCCCATCAGCGGCATGGGTTTTTTGCAATAAGGGTCGATGCCGGTCGGGCAGACGGGCGGGATGGGCATCAGGCATTTCTTGTCGTAGACATCGCAGCCACCCGGCCGAAACCATGGGCCCACCGGGGTGCAGGGTTTAGGGCAGTAATCATCGAAACCGCACCACGATGGCCCGGGCGCAGCGGCCACCAGCCATGGGGCTATCAGGCAACCCGCCACCAGCGCCAGCCTGAAGGAATTGGGAAACATCGGGCTCTCCGCTGGCATCATTCCGGTTTGGCGGCTGGAATCGGCGGCAGCCGATTGGGCGCCTCGGGTCGAGGCTGATCCGGTTGGGGCTTGGGCAGGATTTCACCGGGCAAAGGAGCCCCCGGATCGCCTTCACCCGCAAGGCCGGCGGTCGGGTCGCAACCATCGAGGCGGATCTGCCAGCCGCCGCCGAGTGCCCGGAAGGTGTGGACCAGACCCCTGGCGATTTCCTGCTCGGCACTGGCATATTCCAATTGGCGTTGCAGCAGCTTTTCCTGAAGCAGGGAGACGCGGTTGAAATCGGTGGTGCCGGCCTTGTACTGGACCTGGGCAATATTGGCGGCCTTTTTGGCGGCCTCCACCGCGACCTTCAGTTCCTTGGCGCGTTCCTGACCCTTGAGGAACATTACCAGCCCGTTTTCCACCTCCATGCCCGCCTTGACCACCGTGTTTTGATAGCTGGCGACGGCGGCCTGGAATTCGGCATCCTGGTAACGGATGTTGTTGAGCAACCGGCCGTAGTGGAGGACATTCCATCGGAAAGTGGGCCCGACACTGCCATAGAAGGCCTGCTGGCCCCACAGGTTGCTGTATTCGAGCGCGGACCATCCGAGATTTCCGATAATCGAGATGTGCGGATAGAGTTCGCTGACGGCAACGCCGATTTTCGCGCAGGCTGCCGCGGCCTGACGCTCCGCCTCGCGCACATCCGGGCGCCTGGCGAGGAGTTCGGCGGGCATGCCGACGGCCACCTCGGAAGGAGCGGAAGGAATGGGACCGGGGCCCAGCTTTTTTTCCAAATCCTCCGGGCTGATACCCATCAACATGCAGAGGCGGTTGGCCTCGAGCCTGGCGAACCGTTCAAAGAGCGGGATTTCAGAAAGCGTCTTGCTCAAGTCGCTTTGGGCCTGGTCGACATCCAACTCGCTGGCGGTTCCGGCGCGGAAGCGCGCTGATGCCAGAGTGAGTGAGGTCTTCTGGAAATCAGATACCGAGCGGGACAGTTCCGCCTGCCGCTGGAAAAAACGCATCAGGATGTAGGAATCCGCCACATCCCCCAGCAGGGTGACGAGAGCACCGTCAAATTTCTCGATGCTGGCGTCCAATTCGTCGCCCGCCGATTCGATGGAGCGTCGGTACTTGCCCCAGAAATCCAACTCCCAGGCCAGATTGGCCCCCTGGTTCCACAAGGGGAAATAGGCTTGGGCGATGAACTGGCGATTGGCCACCGCCGTGCTCATGCCATTTTGGGTGAATCCCAGATTGATCGCTTGGTCCTGCGGAAAGAAACGTCCGACGGCCACACCAAGCTGGGCCCTGGAGGCCATGACGCGGTAACCGGCCTCCCGCAGGGATAGGTTTTGGTCCGCGGCCTGGCAGATCAGACTTTCAAGGTTGGGGTCGTTGAATACCTTCCACCAATCGCGGTGGTCGCTCAGGTTGCGGCTGACTCGCTGATCGGTGCCGTCGATCCAATTCTCCGCGACCGGCGCCGGAGGCCGGGAGTACTGGGGGCCAACCTTATACCCGTTGTTGACGTATTCCCGCCAATGGGTGCACCCGGTCACTGCAACCAGGGTTCCGGCCGCCACCAAAGCCACACCCTTCCAGGGACGCGGGCCGGCATCAGGCGATTTTGCGCGCTCCATCCCGCATACCCCCGAACGAACCCATGGCTTTTGAAACGGTCCGTGGGATTAATCGGCAGGATCGGCTCGCCCGGTACAGTTTTTCAAGGATTCGACAAAAGTTTGCCGGTTTTATTGAAGTGAAAGACAAATAAAAAAGCGCAAGCCGTTGATTGCAACAGCTTGCGCTTCAGCATTCGGGGTGAACTAGCGGAGAGGGCGGGATTCGAACCCGCGGTAAGGTGTTACCCCTACGCCGATTTAGCAAACCGGTGCTTTCGGCCACTCAGCCACCTCTCCGGCTTTCGTAGCCTAACTTGCGGGTGGATGGCGATCAAGCCGGGAGTTGACCACCCAAGCGGTATTTGGGGCGTTCTGCCAAGAATCGGGCAACACGGTCCTTTTTTTGAATGGCTTCCGCCAGGAATTCCACCGCTTTCACCAGTTGGGCATCAGGTTCGGCGCAACTGAATCGCAAGAAACCCTGGCCCGCCTCGCCAAAGCATTCACCACCCAGACAGGCAACACCCTGGCGGTCGTCGGCACCCTCCAGAAGATAAAGTGCCAGGCCATGCGAGGTGATGCCCAGAGCCTTGCAAATGTCACTCACTTTGGGGAACGCGTAGAAAGTCCCGGCTGGGTCCAGGACCTGAACACCCGGGACCTGCCTCAAGGCCCGGATGAGGATGTCCACCTTGCGGCGGAATTGTGCCATTTGGGCATCCCGTTCAGCGGTGTCATTTTCCAAGGCAGCCTGTCCGGCCAATTGGACAAACGGGGGTGTGCAGCTGAAAGAGGTATTGATCATGCGGGCCAACCGGTCAGCGATGTGCGGGGGGGCGACCGCGTAGCCCAATCGCCACCCGCTCATCGAATAGGACTTGCTGAAGGTGTAGCA
>CAWUOE010000226.1:0-5849 GCA_963923355.1 uncultured Gemmataceae bacterium
TGGTGTTCGGCGCGGGGCGGCGGGACGGGCTGGCCCGCCCGGCGGAGGGTCTGGGCCCTGACAGCCTGGCCCTGCTGGCGCCCACCTCGGGCACCACGGGCGAGCCGAAGCTGGCGATGCTGAGCCACGCCAACCTGCTGGCCAGCGCGGGCGCGCGCGCCGGGCTGGCGGGGCACGCGCCGGGCGACCGGGTGCTGAGCTGGCTGCCCCTGACGCACCTCTACGCCCTGAACGCGGATGTGGTGAAGGGCCTGCTGTCGGGCGTGGAGGCGGCGCGGCTGACCGGCCCGCGGGCCATCCTGCGAGGGCTGCGCCTGTGGAGGCCGACGCATTTCCAGGCGGTGCCCCGGCTGTACGAGAAGGTGTGGCGACTGGCCGGCGGCAATCAGGCGACACCTGAGAGCTTGAAACACTTTTTTGGCGGGCGGCTGCGCTGGGCGGGCTGCGGCGGCGCGCCCCTGCCCGGCTGGCTGGCGGAGGGGTACGCGCGGCTGGGCCTGCCGATACTGGAGGGCTACGGCCTGACGGAGGCCTCGCCCCTGGTGACGATGAACACCCCCGGCGCGCACCGCGCGGGCACCGCGGGGCGGGTGGTGCCCGGCATGCGGGTGGAGATCGCCGGCGACGGCGAGATTCTGGTGGCGGGGCCCGGGGTGATGCGCGGCTACCACGACGACCCGCAGGCGACCGGCCGGGTCCTGCGCGATGGCCGGCTGCACACGGGCGACCTGGGCTGCCTGGAGGACGGGTACCTGCGGGTGACCGGGCGCAAGCACGAGCTGATCGTGCTGAGCACCGGCCGCAAGGTGATGCCGGCCCGGGTGGAGGCGGCGCTTCTGGCGCTGCCCTGGGTGGAGACGGCGGTGGTCTTCGGCGATGGCGAGCCGCGCGTGCGCGCGCTGGTGAGGGCCCGGGCGGGCAGCAGCCCAAACTGGAATCCCGGCAGGCTGGAAGGGTTGGAGGAGCACGAGCAGCCGGCCCGCCTGGTGCCGATGGGGCGGGGGCTGAGCGCGGAGCTGGGCGAGGTGTCCCCGCTGGGCAAGGTCAACCGCGCGGTGGTGGCGCGCCACTTCACCGCCGGCTGAGGGCCGCGCGGGAGTCAACCGCCCCGTGGAGGCAGGCGCTGCCTGCGGCTGGTGCAGAGGCAGCGGAAATAGGCGCCCTGAAAATCGATCTGGAAGCGCAGCACCGCGTGGCAGGCGGGGCAGCGCGGGCTTTCCAGCCGTTCCTCCAGCAAGGCGATGGCATCGGGACCGGGCGCGTCACGGCGGGCCGGGGGCAGGGGCCGCGGTTGCGGAAACCGCCGCTCGGTGGAGGGCATGCGGGGGAAGTCGCACGGGCGCCTGGGCCCCGGCGGCACGCGGGACTTCCGTTTTCTTCGTCGGGTCATCGGTCGGTTTGTTCCTGGGTGAGGGGCAGTTTTCTGGAGGCCCGCCGCGCGAGGCGGCGGAGGTGCAGTTCCCAGCCGGGGTTCCAGCCGCGGCGCCTGAGGAACAGGGTCCGGACGCCGCGGATGGTCCAGCAAGGGGCGCAGACGCCCTGCCGGTTGGCGGGTGGCAGGTTGCCGCAGTACAGGCAGCGTCTCGGGACGCAAGGCCGTGTCAGCGATTTTGTGGAGGGGTGTTGTTGGTTTCGGCGGGGCCGGCGGACGGGGGATCTCCCGCCGGGCCAGAGGTCGTCCGGGCGCAGGACAAGGAAGGCTCTTGGCGCAGGAAGCGGATGGCCACCCTGGCCAGCAGGATGGCATCGGCAGGCGCCAGCCCCAGGTCCAGGCGGACCGGATCGCCCGTGCGCGCCCTGCTTGCCAGCAGCCTGAGGACAAGCAGCCTTCCCGGCGGGCTGGAGCCGGGGATTTTGCCCTCGCCCGCCGCCACAATCCGGACGGGGGCCACGCCAAGCCCTTCGGGAGGCAAGCGCAGGGGAGCCTGGTTTTTGTAGGTGATGTCGATTTCTGGTTGATCCACGGCGCGGAATCTCCATCAGGGGTTTTCCTTTTCACATAGTGTACATTTGTATAGTACGCCGTGGGCGAACGATGAATCAACCGGCGGGGAGGCTGAAAAAACCACCCCGGTCGCGCGAAGTTCGCGTCAAAAAAATCAGTGCTCCCGCGCATCGAGCGATTCCACCCACGCGGCGGCGGCCTGCCGGGCCCCGGGCCAGGGCTCCAGCGCGCGCAGCAGTTCGGTCCACTGCCGCCAGCCGCGCCAGGGCAGGGTGTCGTCGGCGGGCCCGGGGCGTTTGCGGGCGGCGCGCCCGGGCTGCCTGGCTGCCTTCAGCCAGTCGGCGGGCTTGCTCTTGGCCGAGGCCACCTGGGCCCGTACAAGGGCCAGGCCCCGCGCCTTCTCCAGCGCATCGAACAGCTCGATCACCCCCGGGTGCGCGGTGCCGCGCTCGCGGCAGCGTCGCCACAGGGCCCACCGGCGCGCGGGAATGCCGGCGGCGCGGGCGGCCGCGATGACGCCGGCCCCGCTGGCGACCAGACCCGAGACGGCCCGGATCAGTTCGGCCGAGGGCGGGTCTTGGCCGGCCGTGTCGGCGGCGCGGGGCGCGGCGGGTTCAGGATGGCCCGCGCCAGCGCCGGGTGCAGCGACGGGCCCGTGTAGCGGAAGCCCGCCGTCAGCCGGCAGGTGGCGTGCCGCCTGCCCCTCTCGGGATTCACCATCCCCAGCGGGCGCACCAGGCGCCAGCGCGGCGAGCGGGAGCGCGAGGCCAGCAGGCCCGGGTGGCCCGTGGTGCTCCAGACCGGCCTGCCGGTCGAGGCCAGCAGACTTGCGGCCCAATCGGCCAGCGCCCTGCCAACCCCCTGGCCCTGCCACGGGGGCAGCACCACGGTGCGATGCTCGCGGTAGCCGGGTTTGCCCAGCGCGTTGATCCACGCCGAGAAGGCGATCTGGCGCGGTGGCACCGGCCGGTGGTTCACCGCCACCAGCCAAGCCCCCAGGCAGACTGCCGAGCGTGCCAGGCTGGATTTCAGATAGTGATGGTGTCTGAAAAGATCCCAAGCGGTCCGCGCGCAGCGGCCGAGGCGCAGGGTGATGGCTGGCCGGGGCCGAAGCCGCCTCCGCGTGAAGGTGGACGCCACCGGCGGCGCATCGGGGCCCGTGAGGACGGCGGGGCTGGCCAGCCAGTCCGGATTGAGCCAGTCGGTCAGGTCGTCGCGCGAGGTGACAGCCACCAGCGGGATGGTGGCACGCCGGCAGAATGCCTGCAGGCCGGCCGCAGCGGCGCGGGCCGTGGGCTGATCCACCCCCGTGGCAAACTCGTCGATGACCAGCGTGGCACCCGGCGTGGTGGTGGCCCGGGCCAGGGCACACGCCAGCCGCGCGCGGAACCGCTGGCCCGTGGACAGCGCCGCCAGCGGGCGCAGCCAGGCGGGCGGGCTGCAAAGGCCCACCGCGGTCAGGATTTCCGTGAGGCGCCGCCACGGCAGCTTCGCGGGCAGCAGGTCCACCAGCGGGAGGTGCGGCGCCGGGGGCGGCGCATCGGGGGTGATGGCGCCGGGCCAGGCATGGGCCGCCAGCGTCGACTTGCCGGTACCGGATTCGCCGGTGACGAGGCCGACCGCCCAGGGCATGTCGAGCCAGCCTTGCAGGCAGCCCAGCCAGGTGCTTGCGGCGGATTCCGGCGTCAGGTCGAACAGCGAGGCGAGCAGCTCGGCGCGGTGGCTGGTCGGGGGTGGGGTGTGGAGCCGGCAGGTCCACCACCGGCACTGGTGCGGAACAGGCGCGATGGTCATGGAGCCTCCCACCCGGCGAGCGGCCGGCACCGGAGCCCGCGTTGGCGCAGTTCGGCGAGCAGGAGTTGCTGTTCGTGCTCGGTGGGGCAGGTGGCAAGGACCAGGTAATCCTGGGGGAATGAAGATTGCGGGCGCACGGGGTTCTCATCGGGGTTTGAATCCTGGGGGTTGAGCTGGTGGAGCAGGGAGCGAAGGTCGTCCTCCGCCTTGCCGACGGTCTGGAACAGGTCGTCCAGCACGGGCGGAACCGCCGGGCAAAGCCGGCGCAGGGTCTCGGCGTGCTCGGCATCGGTCAGGGCGAGCCGCGCGAGCGGATCGAGGCAGAGCAGCAGTTCGCGGGCCTCGGCCTCGGACAGGTCGACGATCTCCACATCGAGCAGGGCATCCGGATCAAGGCTTTGGCGCAGGTGGCCATCGATGAGCTGAAGCCGGCCATCGGGCAGCCGGTGGGCCAGCAGGCTGCGGGCGAAGCCGAGCCGGTCGAGCACGGCGCGCAGGGCGCGGGCCTGGAAATCGGGGTGGGTGCGCGGGTTGAGCGGGTGCGGCACCAGATCGCCGGCGCGGACGCGGGCGTGACCGATGATGCGCGACCGCCACTGAGGTGCGGGCATGGAAACTCCGAAAAAAGGTATCGTTTTCAACTCCACCACCGAACCTAAGGGGCCACTGGCGGATGTTGGGAGAGGGGATTTTTCGGGAGTGAGTTTTTTGGGATTTGATAGATGATGTGCTAGCTTGATCACAGTTTTCTGTCGTTTCAGAAGGTAACTTTTTTTATTGCATTTGGAGTCCCTAATAATTTCAATTGAGCAAATAGACAAAGTTGACGCTATGGGCCTGGATCGAATAACTGGTCACATAGTGTTGACAATTGCCGATTCATGGGATTGGTGCGATGAAAATCAACACCTCCTTGCACTACAAGAAAAGCTAAACGCTTATCTTAATTTCGTAGATTCGGGGCAAGTTTGGGAATCATTCGATTCAAGACAAGCTGAAAAATTGAGAATAAATGTTGTCTTTAGACACCATCCGCCCGCCTCCGCTTTGGAATTCCTTGGAAAAGTGTCTTCCGTTGCTGCCGAGATTCAGGTTTTGTTGAGCTACGAAGTTTTTAAGGACCAGAATAAAAATTATGAATCTATTTAGGTGTTCTGAAATGTATAAAAGTGGTTGGCAAGCGTTGATAATTGTTGTCAGAAATCAAAGGCATCGCATTTTTCTACCTGCATAAGACAAATAAGGTTTTGTTGCCATCTAAAACAAAGGGTTGCCCTTTTTGCCCATGTTGGAGAAGCAAATGCCCAAGGTGACGGCCATCGTTTCCAAAAAATCCTGGAAAATGTCCCTGATCCAGGGTGAGGAGTATGAGTTGATCGGCATTGAGGACATAGGGTCAGATCAAGCCTATTTCCGAATTGTTGATGAGAAAGGTGATCCACCCTTGTACCCCTGCTGTTATTTCCTGGAGGAGGACATTCTTCCCCCGGCGGATTGGATTCGAAAGGATCTTGGGGAAAGTCGCATCGACTATTACCCCTTTGAGCTTTCTGGGCGTTATTTCTTTGACCACCATTCTGACGACAAACCGGAGGAGGTCAGGCTGTACAATGAATACTTGCGGAAGATTGGGTGGTCCCCTAGGGAAAAAAGCCTTGAACCCATTCCCGACAACTCCGCCCCCGCCGCTGATTAGCGGGAACTAAGGCTTGAGAATAATTAAATGACCTCTTTTTGGGTTCCCTATGTGATCATTGGTCGGGTTGGTGTTCTAAATATAAAAATGCTGTATGGGAAATTCCTGCATCGATTAGTTTGGCAGACACTTCATTAGCAATTTTGGCAAGTTTTTCCTCGGGGATTTTTATTCCATTCAAATTTTCAACTCCTAGTTTTCCTAAAAGCTTGCCAATGAATAGTAAGTACTTTTCATTTGGAGTTGCAAAATTACCCCAATAGCTCTCAAGACCAACCTTTTTAGCAACGATTTGTAAGGGATGCTTTCTTGATTCCAGAATGTCGAGTTCGTCAGCGCTAATTTCAATTCTCATGCCATAAAGCACAATTGTCGTGTCAGCCATAACGTTTTCATCCCTTTAGCATTTTTTGG
>CAWUOE010000227.1:0-5847 GCA_963923355.1 uncultured Gemmataceae bacterium
CCCCAATCAACAGGACAGCCCCCGCCACGGGGGGTAGCGCCCCCAGTCCGGGAAAGGCCGTGTGCTTGTCATAAACCAACGATGGCACCACCATCAGCGCCAGGCCCAAGAGCGACAGCGCCTCCCGATGCCATCCCACAATCAAACGCCAGGCGGGCCACAGGGCCAGCAGCGACCCCGCCAGCAACTCCCACGCCCGGGTCGGCAGCCAATAAAAGCTGAAACTCGCATGGCGTTCCAGCATCCAGACACTCGCACCCAGGCTCAGGGCGAACAGCATGCCCAAAATCGGAGCCATCCACCGGGCCATGCCACGGCGGGCCAGCGCCATCAGCAGCACCGGCAATACCAGATAAAACTGTTCCTCCACCCCCAGCGACCAGGTGTGCAGCAGCGGTTTCTCGGTGGCTGCCACATCGAAGTAGCCCGATTCCGACCAGAACAACAGATTGGAATATCCCAGCGCACTGGCCAATGCAGACCTGCCCAGTGCCATGTAATCCGCAGGCAAAAGCAAGGCCCACCCAGCCGACAGCGTGGCCACCGCCACCACCGCGAACGCCGGCACGATTCGACGGGCACGCCGCTCATAGAAATGCGCCAGGGAGAAAGTGCCTGCCGCCAGCTCCCGCTGAACAATCCCTGTGATCAGGAATCCGGAAAGCACAAAAAACAGGTCCACGCCCACATAACCGCCGGAAAATCCCAGCCCGGCGTGGTTCAGCACCACCAGAATCACCGCCAGCCCGCGCAAACCGTCCAGATCCGGCCGATAAGCCGGACGGCACCCGATCGGGTCAGCGCTTTGGGCGGTTGAGTGCATGGGGGATTCCAACGAATATCCCGGAGGGCGGTATCCCCCGGGGCTCAGGGTTGGAATCGGGCGTTGCCATACCGGCCTTTAGCCGGCGGAAATGGCAGAAGGAAGACCGTCAAACTATAAGGGTCAATCCGCCTCGTGGCAGATTGACCCGGTGAAAATCCTGTTTATTCCTCAAGCCGTCAACCGGCTGCTTGGTCCCCTGCCAAGGGGGGAGCGGCACCAGCATCCGATGGGGCTGGCGTTGTCGAGGCAATCTCGGCCGCGGCGTCCTGCTTGGGTTTCTCCACCGGGATATCCATCCCGTGGGCACGCAGCACTTCCTCGATCTCAGGCCGCAGCAGTTCCTCGCGGTTGGCCAGTTCCTTGGTCACCGCCTCCAGGTAGTTCCGGTTGGTGGTCAGCAGCTCGGTGGCTTTCTGGTCCGCCTCACGCAGGATCCGGCTCACTTCCTCATCGATAACCTGCGCGGTTCCCTCGCTGAAGTCGCGCGCCTCCTGGATTTCCTTGCCCAGGAAGGTGTGTTCCTCACCCACGCGGAAGGCCATCGGACCCACCTTCTCCGACATGCCCCAGTGGGTCACCATCATCCGTGCCAGGCGGGTGGCTTGCTTCAGGTCGCTCTCCGCGCCCGAATACACCTGACCGTACACCAGGCGATCCGCCGCCCGGCCGGCCAGCAGGGTCACCAGCCGCCGCTCGAAGTAGTCCCGCCCGTAATGCACCCGGTCCTCATCGGGAATCGTCAGCGTCACGCCCAGGGCCTGCCCGCGCGGGATCACGGTCACCTTCTGGGGTTTGTCGCACCCGGGCATCAACCACGCCACCAGCGCGTGACCCACCTCGTGGTACGCGATCCGCACCTTGTCGTCCGCCGTCAGCACTTCCTCACGCTTGGCGCCCATCAGCACCCGGTCGGCGGCCCGATGGAAATCCGACCGGTCGATCCGATCCTTGCCCTCGCGCGTGGCCAGCAATGCCGCCTCGTTGCACAGGTTGCGCAAGTCGGCACCGGTCATCCCCACGGTGTGCCGGGCGATGTCCTCCAGGTTCACATCGTCGGCCAGTGGCTTGTTGCGCGTATGTACCTTCAGGATGCCCATGCGCCCCTGCCAGGTCGGCCGGTCCACCGTGATATGCCGGTCAAACCGCCCGGGCCGCAGCAGCGCGCTGTCCAGCACATCGGGCCGGTTGGTCGCCGCCATCACGATCACCGTCTGGCTCGGCTGAAATCCGTCCATCTCCGACAGGATCTGGTTCAGCGTCTGCTCGCGTTCGTCCGAGCCGCCGCCCACACCAGCGCCGCGCATGCGGCCCACCGCGTCGATCTCATCGATGAACAGGATGCACGGCGAATTCTCCTTCGCCGTCTTGAACATGTCGCGCACGCGGCTGGCGCCCACACCCACGAACATCTGGATGAATTCGGACCCGTTGATCGAGTAAAACGGCACGCCCGCCTCGCCCGCAACAGCCTTGGCCAGCAGCGTCTTGCCCGTGCCAGGCGATCCCACCAGCAGCACCCCCTTGGGCACGGTCGCCCCCAGGCGCGAGAACTTCTCGGGCGACTTGAGGAATTCCACGATCTCCTTCAGCTCGCCCTTCGCGTTCTCCATTCCGGCCACATCCTCGAAGGTGACGCGGGTCTTGCCCTTGTCGTACTTCTTGGCCGGGCTGCGGATGTAGTTGTTCAAAAATCCGCCACCCATCGGGTCGCGCATCCGGGGCAGCACAAAAAAGAAAAACGCCATGAAAACGATCAGCGGCAGCATGAAGAAAATCAGCGTGCCCAGCCCCGCGAACGGTTCCTCCTCGCGCAACAATTGCAGCTTGTCCTGGCTGGACAATTCACGCAGCTTCGGCAGCAGGTCCTTGTCCTCACCGGGAACCTTCACCTCGAAACGGATATTCTTGATCTTCTCCCGGTACTTGTCAGATAACCCGCCAGACCCGCTCGGCTGCAGCGCGTCCTCGGCCAGGGTCACCTCCATGCGGTCCGGGTCGCGGAATACCACCCGCTTCACCTTCTTGGCTTCCTGCGCGTCATTGAGCAGGTTCCAGAAAACCCCGTACTCCACCGAACGGGTGCCCGCCCGGGTCATCACCACCGCCAGGATGGCCAGCGCGATCACCACCAGCCAGGCCCAGTTCCCTGCCATCCAGGGACTGCCCCGGCGGCCGGACCGGTCGTTTTGTTTGGGGGAATTGGGGGGTGGGGAGGACATGCGTGCTCGGGGTTTGGCCTGATTCTGACTCTCTCAAGCGGAAGGCAACAGAGCTGCACGCCCCGCCCCCCGCAAAAACAGCAAACCACCAGCGGTGGTCCGCCGGCGGTTCCTGATTCCACTCACTGGTTATTCTATGCGCAATCGCCCCGGTCTCCAAGAAACCGGGGCCCCATTCACGCTGCTCAGGCGCCGGCCCCTTCGCCACCGGCTGGCGGATTAATGTCGCCCTTTGCCTCGCCCGAAGGCTTTTTCTCAGGCCCCGTGGCCGCGAAAAACGCCGCCAACTCGGCAAAGCTGCCCAGCGGGCTGCCCCCGGCCAACGCATCCTGGGACAGGTTCACCGGCTTGGGAGCAGGGCGTTGGGGCTTGCCGGCTGGCTTGATTGCCGGTGCCTTGGCGGCATCCGGAGCTGCCCCGGCAGCGGCTTCCTCCGGCTTGGGAACCCCGGGGGCTCCTCCCTGACCGGGTCGCGGACGGTTTCCGCGTGATTCCATCTCTTTGCGCGACGACCCGCGTGGCGGCAACGATGAACCGGGCTTGCCTCCCGGTCCGCCGGGTCCGCCAAATCCGGGCCTGCCACCCGGGCGACCCTGGCCCGGCCGTCCCGGACCGCGCCCGCCTTCCGGCCGTCCCTCGCCCCGTGGTGGTCTTCCTTCCGGTCGGGGGCCACCGCCCGGTCGTTCAAACCGGCGCCCACCCTCGCGTGGGGGTTGCTGCGCTCCGGCCTCGGCGCCTTCGGCACCTTCCGGCCGCCTCGGTCCGCGGGGACCACGGCCCGGGCCCTGCTGCGGTCGCCCTTCTCCGCGGCCCCGTTGCCCGTCCCGGCCCCGGCGTCCTTCACCACGGCCGCTACCCTGGGCCTCCTGACCCGGTTCCAGCATGCTCAGCGACACACGGCCCTTGCCGGTGTCCACATTCAGAACCCACACGCGCACCGGGTCGCCCACCCGGACCACCTCGTATGGATTGCGGATGTAGCGGGTCGCCATCTGGCTGATGTGCACCAGCCCGCCTTCGCGCAGGCCGATATCGACAAAGCAGCCGAAATCCACCACGTTCAGCACGCGGCCTTCCAGCTCCTGGCCCTGCTTCAGGTCTTCCAGGGCCAAACCGCGGCCTCGCAGGATCAGCGGACGGCCCAGATGACGGGGGTCGCGGCCGGGTTCCAACAGCGCCGCCACCGTGTCGGCGACCACGCCCTCGCTCGGGGCCGGGCCCTGCAGTTCACCGGCCTGAACCGCGGCGCGGGCGGCCTGCGCCACCGCCGGAATCTCCAGCGCCTTCAGCTTTCCGGTCACTTCTTCGCGTTTGCCGGCGTCCGCCAGGTCGGCGGGGCTCAGGCCCGCTTGCTCCAAAATTTTCCGCGCCAGTGGGTACTGTTCCGGATGCACCCAGGTCGAATCCAGCGGTTCACTGCCGCCGACAATCCGCAAAAAGCCGATCGCCTGGTTCCACCGGTGCTGGTCGATTCCCGGCACCTCGAGAAGCTGGGAACGGTTGTCGAATCTTCCGCCCTCGAGCCGAGCCCGCCACGCCACGATTTCCTGGGCCACCAGCGGGTTCAGGCCCGAAACATGGGTCAGCTCGGCGGCGTTGGCCAGGTTCAGATCCAAGCCGGCTTCGCACACGCACGAGCGCAGCACCCGGTAAAGGGCATCGCGCCACTGCCGCGGATTCAGCTCCACCTGGTGCATGCCGGGGGCGATGTTCATCGGGTCGAAGCGCAGCATTTCGCGCAGCGGATCCTGCAGCATGCGGGCCACGCTCACGGCAGCCTTCAGGCCGCCGTCAATCCCTCGCAGTTCATCCGGCTCCATGCCCGGCATGGGCGCGCCCGGATCGGGCATCACCGCGTAGGCCAGCGTGGGCGAAGCCTCGGGCAATCCTTCCAGGCTCACCGGTTCCGGTGGGGGCGGCTCCTTCTTCGGTTGCTTGTTCTTGCCTTTCTTGCCGGCATTCTTGTCCGGTGCTGCCGCAGGCTCGGCGCTGGCACCCTCCGCTGCTGGGGCTTCTGCGGCGGGTGTTTCCCCGGCCACGCCCTCGGGCGCTGCTTGGTCGGTCGGTGCTTCCGCCACGGCTTCCGCCGGGGCCTCGGTCACTTGCTCCACCGCCGGCTGGACTGCCGGCACCTCGGTCGCCTCGGCGGCCGGTGTTTCCGCGGCGCGGGCCGCCTCCGCGGCGGCGGCCTCGGCTGCCAATACCTCGGGCCCCTTCTCGCGGCGGATGCGCAGTTCATTCAGCACATGCGCCACCAGCTCTTCCGCCTGGCGCGAGGCAGAACCGCCTCCCACCGCCACCAATTCCACCCCGAATCGCCGAAGCAGTTCTTCCAGCTTGCGCTTGGCGTGTTCCAGATGCGCCGCCCCACCCTGCGGATGCAGCGTGGCGTACTCCAGGGGCTTGCCCGCCTCATCGATCACAGCCACACGGAAACCATGGCGGAAGGTCGGGTCCACACCCAGCACCTTGCGGCCTGGCAGGGGTGGCGTCATCAGCCGGGTGCGCAGGTTGCGTTCCTGCACCAGGGCCGCCTGCTCCTCGGCGCGCGTGGTCAGATCGCGGCGCACGTCCCGCTCGATCAGCGGCACCAGCACCTTGTCCAGCGCCAGTCTGGCCACCTCGTTCAGGAAGGCGGTGTGCGGATGGTTGGCCAGCAGCTCGGGCCGGTCCAGCCGATGGAACCGCGCCGCCACCGGGAATGCCGGGGCATGGCGGGCGGGCTGCTGGGGCTTCGGGGCCTCCGCCACAGGGGCTGGCGCCTCGGCGCCCGCCTCAGCCGGGGCCGCCTCGGGGGCGGCG
>CAWUOE010000228.1:0-5833 GCA_963923355.1 uncultured Gemmataceae bacterium
GTGAAAACCGGATCAAGGTCACCCGGGCCGAGGATGTCGATCGCCTGGTCATCCGACTGGATGACCGCATGGTGCCTTTCAGCGGACCTGTGGCTGTGGAATATAACGGCAAAGTGGTACACAGTGCGCCTGTGGTGCGCACCATCGGAACGCTTGCTAAAACGCTGGCTGAACGGGGGGATCCCCAACTGATGTTCGATGCCGAGCTGGAGGTTCGGCTGGCGGCTGAATGAGGCGCTTGAAAACTATCTGCCAAAGCAAAGGCGCGCAGGCTGAAACCTGCGCGCCTTTGCTTTGGCAGATAGTTTTGTGTCAGATTTTCAGCAAACCGGTGCTATCTCCGAGCTTTTCGCGCTGGACCCCAGCCTTGCCCAACATGGCCAACCAAAGGTTGGTCAGGGGGGTTTCTTTGGGGACCACGACATGGCGGTTCCCTTCGATGCCAAGTTTGGCACCGCCCAGCAGCACGATGGGCAAGTCATCGTGATTGTGACGATCGCCGTCGGAATTCCCGGAGCCGTAGGCGATAAGGCAGCGGTCGAGCAGGGAACCGTCGCCCTCGCGGACCTCGGCCAACTTCCGCCCCAAACGCCCCAACACTTCGGCATGGAACAGGTTGATTTTGGCAATTTTCTCCTGTTTGGCCGAGTTGCGGCCGTGATGGGACAGATCATGGTGGCCCTCTGGAACCTTGAGCCACGGGTAGGGTCGGTTGGAGCCTTCGTTGGCTAGCACAAAAGTGGCGACCCGGGTGGTATCGGTCTGGAAGGCCAGCACCAGCAGGTCGGCCAGCAAATCAAGATGCTCGGCGTAGGAGGCGGGAACACCCTTGGGGCGGTCGATGGGTGGTTTGGCGGGAGGGGGAAGTTTCTCGGCCCGGGCCATCCGCAACTCGATGTCGCGAACACTGTCGAGGTATTCATCCAGCTTGCGCTTGTCGCCGGTGGATATCTTGCCGCGCAGGCTTGCGGCATCCTTGGTCACCGTGTCGAGGACGCTACGGCGCAGGCGGTCCTTGTCCTTGCGGGATTCATCAGCCGAGGCGCCAAACAACCGGTCGAATACCAGAGCCGGGTTCACCTCCTTGGGAAGCGGCTGCGAGGAGGAGCGCCAGGACATGGTTGAGGAATAAACGCAGCTATATCCGGAATCGCAGTTGCCTGCCATGGCCCCGGCCTCGGCCCCGATTTCCAGCGAGGGCAGCCGGGTGAGATGGCCCATGCCTCCCGCTGCGACCTGATCCACCGAAATTCCGGAGCTGATGTTGGTGCCGTCCGTCTTCCTGGCTTGGCATCCGGTGAGGAATGCAGACAGGGCCCGGGCGTGGTCACCCGGGCCATCACCATTGGGTCTGGCTTTGTCAGCCGTCAGGCCGGTGAAAACACTGACCTGATTCCGGAATGATTCGAGCGGCTTCAGGGTGACTGGCAATTCGGTCAGTTTGCCTTCGTTGCCAGGACGCCAATTGGGCATATGGACCCCGTTGGGAACGTACATCCACGCCAAACGAACAGGAGGCTGGCCGGCTTGGGCAGCGGTTGACTCCGCAGATGCGCGGGCCAAGGATTCCAGCCACGGCAGGCCGATAGTCGCACCGATTCCTTGGAGAGCTCGGCGCCGGTTCAGGAGTGCCATGCTTTTATTCCTCTGCTAGCAATCCAATTCAATCTTTATCCAGTTTACCACAGGAAATCGAGTTCATTGGGACAAATCACTCGGCTGGCTGGGCGTCCCTGCCCCGTTTTTGACGGAAAGGCTGACTTTGGACCACGGCTTTCACCATGGCGCTGAATTTGTAGTTACCTTTCCGGGTAGCCTCGACAATCCCCTCGACAGCCTTGCGGTCCGCCGGGCCCAAACCACGGCCTGTGGCATATACCAGCAGTCGTTCGGCCATGGTTTTGGCAAATTTGTCCTTGTTTTCCACCAGGTAGGAGCGGACATCCTTCAGGCCATTGACCTTGCGGCCTCCAGGAAGTTCCCCGGAAGGATCAATCGGCTGTCCCTCGTCCTTATCCCGTTTCGCCCCCAAGGCGTCGAATCCCTCGAACGCGAATCCCAGAGCATCCATTTTCAGGTGGCAGGTCGAACAGGCCGGGTTGGCGCGATGAAGTTCCATCCGCTGGCGGAGGGTTTCGGCCTTGGCACTCTTGGCTGTTGCCTCCAACTCCGGGACATTCGGGGGAGGTGCCGGCGGTGGTGTCCCCATCAACTGTTCCAAGACCCATTTGCCCCGTTTCACGGGGGAGGTGCGTGTCGGATTGGAGGTGACGGAAAGAATGGCGGCCATGCCAAGGACCCCACCGCGTGACGGGTTGTTTCCCAACTCCACCCGGACGAATTCATCCCCCTCGATCGGTTTTCCCTTCTCCTTGCCAGCCTTTTCCAGCAGGGCATTCCCCTTGGTATCGGTGATGCCGTAGTGGCGCGCGAGGCGTTGATTCAGCCAGGTATGGTCGGCCTGGATGATGTTCAGGATGCTGGCATCCTGCTGGACGATTTCCTCAAAAAGCTTCTGGGCTTCCATCTTCATGGACTTGCGCAGTTGCTCATTGAAGAAAGGAAATTTTCCCTTGTCGGGCTGGAAAGTGTCCAGTCGCTGGATTTGTAGCCATTGAGGGAAAAAGTTTTCAACCAGCGCCCCGGACTTGTCTGACTTGAGCATCCGGTCGATCTGGGAATCAAGGTTGGCCATCAGTCTGCCGTCCTCGGCCAACTCCATCAATTCCCGGTCTGGCATGGTGCTCCACAGGAAGTACGAAAGCCGACTGGCCATTTGCAATTCGGTCAAGTCGTAGGGTTCGTCCCGAGGAGGGCGGGCATCGGTTTCCAGACGGAACAAAAACCTGGGAGAGCACAGGATAGCCAACATGCCGGTTTTGGCACCAGCGACCCAGTCCCTGCGTTTTGCGCCGTCAGCCACCGCCAATTCAATGACACCCTGCAGTGCCTGTTTATCCACCTGCCCTCGCCATGCTTTCCGGGCGAAGCGGACCAAGACCAGGTTGATTTTTTCAGCATCCGGTTTGGATTCCTCCACCGCCAGAAGTTCTTTGAGCTCCCCGGGGCGGGTATCGGTGGGGCCCTCAATCTCGGCCCACTCCACCATGGCGGCCCGGCCATCCCCCGGGTTTTCCAACCGCAGCCCGAATTGGTACTGACGGGGCCTCAGGGTGGTTTTGGCTTCCAGAACCTGTGGGGTCTTCTCGTTCCCTTCGAGCTTGTGCCGCATGAGGATCCGTTTGTCCCCGACCAGGATGGCCATTTCCGGGGGCTTGCCACCTCCAGGTACACCGTAAGCCTTGAAGCGAAGAATATATTCGCCAGTTTCGGTAACTTTGTAGGTCTGAAATAACCGGTCTTCCTTCAATTCGCGGTAGCGTTTCACGTCTCCGGGGTTTTTCAGCGCGGGTTCCAGGTAACGGGAGGAAAGGTTCCTTTTGGCGGGTTTGGGCGCCTTGAGCTGGATGGCCTTATCAAGGGCCGTTTCGGCTGCGGACAGGTAGCGTTCCATCAGCAGAGGGGGCAGGGACAATGTTTCGGCGTTGTTGTCAAAGCCGTGCCCAATGTCGTCGGAAGGGAAATCCCCAGCGGGGTTGAAATCCACCCCCAGAAGATCCTTCAGGGTGTTGGCGTATTCCACGCGATTCAGCCTGCGGGGCGGCACCAGCCCGGGGTCCGGTTTTGCCATCCGGTCCGCGGCATCAAGAATCTCATGGATCTTGGCGGTGAAACCCTCGATCTCTGGCTGGGTTGGTCGCACCTTGGCCTTGGCCGGGGGCATATCCCCACCTTGGGTGCGCTCCACAGAATGTTCCCAAGCAGCCCTGTTTTTGACCACGGAGGCTGCGTCGAATTTTTCCAGGGACAGACTCCCCTTTGCCTTGTCACCCTGATGGCATTCGAGGCAATGCTTTTTCAAAAATCCAGCCAGCGCAAAGTCCTGCGCGGGGGCGGGGGTTTGGTGGCAGATGGCCACAAGCAAATTCAGTACGAGCATGAGGCGATCACCTCTAAGGCAGGTCACTCTATTTTAGCCACCTTCTCCCGCAGGGTCCACGGCATCAAAGCGACGGGGGTTCCGTGAGAATATTCTCACGGAACCCCCGGTTGTTTTAACATCCTGGCCACTGGTTGCTCAGCCTGCCGGGGCGCTTTCCGCCTTCAAAATAACGCGGAACCCCAGATCCTTTTGCTTGGGGGCATCCCGATGAGCAGCGAGGATTTTCAGCCATTCGGGAGGGTTCGTGCCCTCGGGCCCAAAGTAGGCCATGGCCACATTCTTGTGGAAGCAGCGTTTGGGGTGGGAGGCCTCGATCACCAGCCGCTGGAGCAGGACATATTCTCCCGGGGCCACCACGGCTGTTGTGGGTTCCAGGTGGTCGTTGATAAATACCACATCCTTGCCTGAGTGGGAGCGGCCGTTGAAACTGGCCCCCAAGACAGTGCCGCCATCGGACATCAAGGAAACCTCCGCGTTCGACAGGGCGCAGAATCCTTCTCCATCCCTCGAAGCCCAGAGTTGTCCCACCAAATGGGCATCCAGGGTCAGTTTCAAGCTGTTTTGGCCGCCCACCCGGAGGACCTGAGTGACCTCGCTGACGATCTCGGCCCGGCTGCACTCCAGGGGATTGCCCCCGGCGGCGACAGCGCCGGTCATGGCGATGGCAAGGGAGTCCGGTTTGGAAACATTCACGTCCAATGCAGGAATGTGGGTGTATCCATGCCCTGTCTGGTGCCCGTTGGCTGTACCGGTGCGCTGGCCGGGAATGATTTTCGTCTGATTGTCGGCAGCCAGGATTTTGGCTTGATTGAACACCGAACCGCTCAGGGCCAATCCGCCCAAAAACAGCGAGGCATCGCGGCGATTCATGGGACCGATTCCGGGGTTAGCAGATGGTTGTATCAGGTGCACCAAGGCTGGCGGGCCTTGGACAGCTTTCAAAGGAATCGGCAATCTGGAGCGGAAACTACAGAAAAGGCGGATTAGTTCTTCCAGATGGATGGAAAGCAATAATCGGAACAACCAGCAAAATCAGCAGGGAAAAATCAGGCCATCCAGAGCTCTACCCAAGATATTTTCCCGGGGATAACCATGGCCCAGATGCTGGCGGAACCCCTCGCCTGCTTTCAATTCTGCAAGGCGTCCTCGGGATATGGCGAATTCGCGCATGGCCACCAAATATTGATCCATCCCGTGTTGCCGAGCCAGCCAGTCGCGTTGGCTGGCGTGACAAGCCAGCATTTTTTCCTTCAGGTCCAGGGTGGAGGAAATGTCCACCACGTGGGAGGGGGAGACTGCTTTGCCCAGGGGGTCCACGCCATCGAGGGGATCGCAGTAATACAGGGCGGGGATATGGTCGAGGGGCGGGGCGCCGGTTTCCTGGAATAAATTCGGAACCGCCGCATTGAAACACCCGGCGCGGACCAACAGGCTGGCAAACTCGTGATCCGCCATATAGTCAGCCGGGCTGTGGGCGAAAACAACGGTGGGGCGCACCTGACGAATCAGGGACACCACCTTGCGCAGAGGTTCCGGGGCGTAGAAAAGCAGGAGGTCATTTTCTTCCAGGCAAGTGTAATCAGCACCGATCAGCCGGGCCGATTCAAAAGCCTCTTTCCGTCGGATTTTGGCGATGGCGGTCCGGTCCAACTCTGCCGATCCGCAATCGCCCGGAGTGAAGGTTGCGATGTGACATCGCCAACCCCGGGAAGCCAGATGGGCCAAGGTTCCTGCACACAGGATTTCCGCGTCGTCCGGATGAGCCAAGAGGCTTAATACAGTCCCGGGCCCTGCCGAATGCGAAACCATGTTCATAACCCTCCGGCAACC
>CAWUOE010000229.1:0-5828 GCA_963923355.1 uncultured Gemmataceae bacterium
CTGCCCGGGCCTGTTTTCAGCCGTACCTGACACCTTGGACAGGGATCAACAGAGTAACTGCTCTGGCTGGATGATCCAGGTTTCAAGCGTGCAGGCTGCCCCTTTTTACTTGGCTGGCTGCTCGGGTAACGCCGGCTTTTCACCGGGCGTGCCGCCGTCCACGTTGTAGCCCTGATCGAGGGCCGTTTCGCCTTGGAATCCAAGGAAGTCCACCTGGGTTTTGAGCCACTCGCTCATTTTTTGTTGCTTGGCATAAGCGACCAGCCGTTTTTCCAGGTCGGTGGTGATATCAGGGTGTTTATCTGCCACATTTTCCTTCTCGGCAGGATCTTTCTCCAGGTCGAAAAGTTCGATCTTCTCCGGCAACACCGCCACCTTGATCAGTTTCCACTTTCCTTTGCGAATGGCCCCGCGAAAGGCCTCGACATTGATCAGGATCTCCTCATGCGGCGAGGCCTGTCCCCCGGCTATGGTCCCCCAAGCGTCCCTGCCATCGAATGGCTTGGCTGGGTCTCCCTTGCCACCGGCCAGGGAGAGCAGGGTTGGCATCAGGTCGACATGGTGCAGGGGCTCGTTGATGACGGACGGCTTGATCTTGCCGGGCCAGTTGAAGATGGCTGGAAGACGCACTCCACCTTCCCTGAGCAAACCTTTGCCGCCGGAGAAAGGCTGGTTGGAGGCGGGCGGTTTGGCCCCCAGCGCCAATCCGCCGTTTTCCTTGCGTTCCTCGGGTGAGCGGGCCCCGGTGGCGAACAGGGCGCTGGTGGCCCCGCCGTTGTCTGAGGTGAAGACGATGACCGTGTTGTCACGCATGCCACGCTGCTCCAGCGCGGAAACCACCTTGCCAACCTGCCGATCCAGATTGGTGATCATGCCCGCATAGGTGCGTTTCGTGTCATCGGCGAAGACATCGCGGTAAGCCTCAATGTCCGCCTTGGGAGCCTGGTAAGGCGCGTGGGGCGCCAGCGAGGCGAAGTACAGGAACATGGGCTTGGCCTTGTCATGGCCGTTGATCAGTTTGGCCGCCTCATCCCCGATGAGGTCCACATAGTAGCCCTCCTCTTTGAGGAAGGTTCCGTTCCGTTGCCAGTCGATGACACCACCCCGTTCATGGGTGAAGTAATCCACCTCGCCCACCACATTCCCATAGAAGTGGTCAAATCCACGGTTCTGGGGCCAGTATTTCCTGTCGGCATGTCCCAGATGCCACTTGCCCACCATGTAGGTGCTGTAGCCGCTTTCACGAAGCGCTTGCGGCATCGTGCGTTCATCGGTGGGCAGGCCATATTTATGCCCCGGGAAGATGACCAGGGTTTGCAAGCCATGCCGCATGGGATAGCGACCCGTCATCAATGCCGCCCGGGCAGGTGTGCACAACGGCAGGCCGTAGTACGACTCCAGGCGGGCGCCTCCCTGGGCCAGGGCATCAATGTGGGGGGTCTTGATCTTGCTGCCGCGGTAGCCAAGGTCGGCATTGCCCAGGTCATCGGCAAGGATGACGACAATATTCGGTTTGTCAGCGGCATGCACCCCGCCATACGGGGCACCGCAGAACAAAAGGGCAATGCACAGGCAAGAGTTATTCCAATGAATGGTCATGATCGGACCTCCTACTTGTCGCGATGCTGCAGCTTGAGGATCTGGGTCTGGATGTCGTCGATCGTCTTGCCGACTTGCGCGCTGAGGCCGACTTGGCGCACCGGAAATTCCTTGAAAGTGGCAAGGTGGCCCAGGGTGGTTTCCAGAATGGGGGTGAGTACCCAGGTCTTTCGTTCGGCCAGTTGGCGGTTCACATCCCCCCACTGCCTTTCAAAGGGGTCCATCAAAAGGTTGGTGATTTGCGGCCGGCCCAGCACGTGCAGCGGATCGTCCCAGTTGCCACCGAATTTGGTGGAGAAGGTGACCTTGAACTGCTTGTACCGTATCGCGGTCAACACCGTCTCATCGTAGTAGAAGACATGGTTGCGGGTTGATTCCTCGCTCTTGCCGCTGAGCAGTGCCGTCTGGTCGTAACCGTCCAGGCAGACCTTGTACTTGGTGTCGCCGTACTCGGTTCCTTTCCTCAGTTTGGCGACAACATCAGGTTCGCCGGCGGCAGCCGCCAGCGTGGGCAACAGGTCCAGGCTGGAAACAATCTCCCCCGAAACCCTTCCCCCTGGCGCCCCGGGCCAGCGCACCACCGTGGGAACGCGCACCCCGCCTTCCCAGGTGGTACCCTTGTCGCCTCGGAAGGGTGTGGTCCCGCCCTGCGGCCACATGTACTGGTAAGCCCCGTTGTCGGTGGTCCAGATCACGATGGTGTTCTTGTCCAGCCCCGTTTCATCCAGTTTTTTCAGAAGCTGCCCGACATGGCCATCGTGTTCACGCAGGGCGTCACCATAAATGTCCTCGATCCCGGCGCGTGATTTACCCCGTGACTCTTCCTTGAGGTGCAGGAACACATGCATGCGTGACGGGCAGTGCCAGAGGAAGAACGGCTTCTTGTCAGACGCCCGACGGTCCAGGAAATCGAGGGACTTGGTCACGATCTCATCGTCAAAGGTCTCCATCCGCTTCGAGGTGAGGGGGCCTTCATCTTTGGTAGGCCCGTTGGCGGTGCCAGAGATGATCCCGCGGGGATCGTACTTCTTGCGGAATTCAGGGTTCTTGGGCCGGTCCGGGTCTTCCAGGTCCTCGTTACCGTTGAGGTGGTACAGGTTGCCCCAGAACTCGTCGAAACCATGGCGATGGGGCAGGTGTTCCTCCCGGTCCCCCAAATGGTTTTTGCCGAACTGGGCGGTGGCGTAGCCCTTGGTTTTCAGAATCTGGGCAAGCGTTGGGTCTTCCTTGAGGCCGGCTGGAGAGCCGGGCGTGCCCACTGTGGTCAGCCCGGTGCGAACCGGCAACTGGCCGGTGATGAAGGCGGCCCGCCCGGCCGTGCAACTGGGTTGGGCGTAAAACGAGGTGAAGCGTATCCCTTCGCGCGCGATCCGGTCAATGTTTGGCGTTCGCGTCCCCAGAATATCTCCCCCATAGCAGGAAATATTCATCCAGCCCACGTCATCGGCCATGATCACGAGGATGTTGGGTCGCTCGGGGGTTGGGTTGGCAGGTTTTTCCGCCTGTTGGGTTGCAGCCACAAATGCACAGTCACCTATAGCCCCAGAGCCTCCGGCCGTTTTTTTCGTCGCATTGTCAACGGTGCCAATGGATTGGTTCAAATTCAGGGCAGGTGCCTTGCCTGGGGAGGAAGCATTCAGTCCTCCAGATGCGGCGTGACCCAACACACAACCCAGACCCATGAATGCCACGGCCATCCATCTGTTGATTGTGAACATGGCGATACCCCGGCGATAGAGATTCAAAATATAGGTGGCGGAAAACGTTGATGTGGTCACTTCAACTGCACTCCCATCTGTGCAATACGGCCTTCCAGCTTGAATGGGGCCCGTTCCATATAGTCCAGGGAAACAGGCGAACCCAAATCCACACCCACATCGAAGGTTTCGCTGGCGGTGAAGGCTCCCGGCACGGTTCGACCCACGGTTCCCTTGCCAACCTCCTTGCCATCCACCCTGAGGGAGATGGCACATGGGGCGCCGGGTTTTGGGATCGTCTCGCTCACCTCAATTTTGTGCTTACCCGCAGCTAGTCTGGTTTCCGCCTTCACCTGGGTCCGCTCGATGATGAGCATGTTGTACTCGTAAACCAATTGCCCCTTGTCCAGGTAGACCGTCATGCCGCCACTGGCGCCCCCTAGGGCGTACAGCACGCCTGATGCGTTCTCCCCCACCTCGATGTCCATCGTCACCTGATTGCTTCGCTTGCCAACAGGAGGGGCCGAAAACTCAGGCATGCGACGGGTGGTTTCATCAAATCGCCAGGATTTGTAGGGTGGGCTGATCATGTCCTCCGGGTGGAAACGGGTCCACAAACCTCCGCCGATTGGCAGGGCACGGTTTGCTTTCGCCTCCGCCAGAAACATCTCCTTCATCCTGGCCAGGCGCTCGGGTTCCTTGGTTGCCAAATCATTGGCTTGGGAGAAGTCGTCGCTCAGGTGGTACAGTTCCCAGGCGTCGTTGTTGCCGTCCCATGATTTAAGGCGGTTGAGCGACGCGGGCGTGTCCCAGGGAAGGAATGGGCCAAACGCGCAGGCGAACCACCCGTCGTGGTATATCCCCCGGCTGCCGTTGTTTTCGAAGTATTGGGTCTTTTTTCGTCCGGCGGCTTTGGGCTCGGTGAATGTGTAGGACAAGCTCACCCCGTCGATCGGGTCTTGCCGGAATCCATTCACCACCTCGGGAGGACGGATGCCCAGCAGGTCATAGAGGGTGGGGGCAATGTCGTTCACATGGTGGAACTGGTTCCGTGGCGTTTTCTCCGGCTGGATGCCCTTCGGCCAGGACACCACCATCGGGTTCCGGGTGCCGCCGAAATGGGCTGCCACCAGTTTGGTCGACTTGAACGGGGTGCTTCCCGCCCACGCCCAGGCGGCATGGTACATGTTGTCCACCTTGGCATTGCCCAACGCCGGCAGGCCGCCGAGCTTTTCCAGCGCCGCCAGTTGCTGGGCGATGGTGTTGGGGATGTTGTTTTGGGCCAGCAACTCACTGACAGATCCCCGCTGGCCTTCGGCGCTGGAACCGTTGTCGCCCCAGATGTAAAAGATGATCGTGTTGTCCCGGACCCCGAGTCGCTCCATCCCATCGACGAGCTTGCCCACCTGGGTATCGGTGTGTTCCACAAAACCCGCGAACACCTCCATCAGGCGCCGCTGGAACGCCCGCTCACCCTCGGGAATGCTTTCCCACGACGGGATCGTTTCGGGCCGCTCTGTCAGTTTCGTGTTCTCAGGGATCCAGCCCAGGGCTTTCTGGCGCTGGAACACCCGTTCACGGTATTTGTCCCAACCATCGTCGAACTTGCCCTTATACTTGTCGGCCCACGCGGGAAAAATGTGGTGCGGACCGTGGGCTGCTCCGGGTGCCCAGTACATCAGGAAGGGCTTGTCCGGCGCGAAAGCCTGGTGCCTCTTCATCCAGGTGATCGCCTGGTCTGCCATGTCTTCCGTCAGGTGGTATTTCTCGTTTTGGGGTGGCTCCACGGGGTTGAGGTTCTCGTAGAGCCTCGGCTCCCACTGCGATGTCTCACCGGCCAGAAAGCCGTAGAAATAGTCAAACCCGTGCCCGGTGGGCCAACGGTCGAAGGGGCCCATGGCGGTGGTCTGGTTCGCCGGGGTGTTGTGCCATTTGCCGAAGGCGGAGGACCGGTACCCGTAATGATGCAGAACTTCCGGCACAGTGGCGGCCGTTCTGGGGATGACCCCTGTGTAACCGTCGAAGTCGCTGGCCCGTTCCGCGATGGTGCCGTTGCCCACGCGATGGTGATTGCGGCCAGTCAACAAAGCCGCCCGTGTGGGTGAACAGATCGAGGTGGTGTGGAAGCTGTTGAAGGCGATTCCTTCCCGGTGAAGCCTGCTCAGGGTGGGGGTGTGCATTTCCCCACCGAATGTGTCGGGCGTGCCAAAGCCGACATCATCAATCAGAACGATCAGGATGTTTGGGGCGCCCTCTTTCAGGCGGTTGGGCTCCTTCCGCCACTGCATCTTGGATTCACGCACCGTGGGGCCCGCCACGCTGGCAGATGGTGTTGGCGGGAATGGCAGTATCGAACCATCGTTTTTGTCGGGTGTCGTGGCTTGCTGCCCTCTGGCTGTCGGCAGGCTTGCGACAGTGAAAAGCGCGAGGGATGCAAGGCAGAGCAGGGAAGTGTATCGGGTGATCATTGGGTTGGTTCACGAGGCGGTGGGTGGGGTAGACAGAAATCATTCAGGCGGGATGAATGGATTT
>CAWUOE010000230.1:0-5796 GCA_963923355.1 uncultured Gemmataceae bacterium
CTGAACGGACGAATTCCTGAAGATTCTTTACACTACTCCTTACCTCTCGGCCAACCGGATGGCTTTTTTTGCCGGATTTCGGCCCTTTCAACCCGGAGACACCCGAATGCGCGCCGTGGTGCAGCGTGTGCGTCGCGCCCAGGTTGTTGTGGATGGCGAAACCGTGGGCGTTATCGGTTCCGGTTTGCTGGTTTTGCTGGGTGTGGCGACCGGTGACACGGTGGAACAGTGCGTCTGGATGGCCGACAGGCTGGCAAAGCTGAGAATTTTCCCCGATGATGCCGGGAAGATGAATCTGGACCTCCGAACGGTGGGTGGTTCAGCGTTGGTGGTAAGCCAGTTCACCCTGTTTGGGGACTGCACAAGTGGCCGCAGGCCGGGATTTACGGGGGCAGCCCGCCCCGAAGTGGCCCGCCCGCTGGTGGATCAGTTCGCCGAGGAATTGGTGGCGCTGGGAGTTCCCGTTGCCACCGGACGGTTCGGCGCAGACATGCAGGTGGAGTTGGTCAACGATGGCCCGGTAACCCTCATCCTGGACAGTCCGTCCGGGAAAACGGGTGCCTCGACTGCTGGAGAACCCCCCCCGAAATGAACCAGATCTTCAAGACCAAATCCCTGGAACATGTTCTGGCGGAAACGGAAAGCGGTGGTGGCGAGCGTCTGAAACGGGTGCTTGGTCCATGGTCGCTGACCGCCCTGGGTATCGGCGCCATCATCGGCACCGGGATTTTTGTTCTGGTGGGGCAGGCCGCCCGGGACCTGACCGGTCCCTCGCTGATGCTGTCTTTCATCGTCGCGGGCCTGGCCTGTATTTTCGCGGCCCTGTGCTACGCGGAATTCGCCTCCATGGCTCCGGTGGCGGGCAGCGCCTACACCTACGCCTACCTGACGCTGGGCGAACTGATGGCCTGGGTCATCGGCTGGGATCTGATCCTGGAATACGCGGTGGCCAGTTGTACGGTGGCGCATGGCTGGTCCAAATATCTAGGCAAACTACTGGCCATGGCGGGAATGGCCGTACCTGGGGTGGTGCATGAGGCGCCTTTCAGCCTGCATCCGAATTCAGGCGAGGTGGTTCTAGGCCATGTGGAAAAACTGAAGGATGCCGAGGGGAACGACCTGAAAGAAAAGGTCACCGATGCCAACGGCAAAGAGCGCGAGGTTTTCGTGCTGAAGACCGACCGCGGCGGCGTGGAGGTGGTGACCCACACTTGGCTGGACCTGCCTGCCGCCCTGGTGGCCATCGCCATTACTTTCATCCTGGTCAAAGGCATCAAGGAAAGCGCCTGGTTCAACGCGCTCATGGTCGCCATCAAAGTAAGCGTGGTGCTGCTGGTGATCGGTGTCGGGGCCTTTTATGTGAACCCGAAAAACTGGGAGAACTTCGCGCCATACGGGTACGGAGGCCTGAGTTTCTTCGGTCATGTCGTGTGGGGCGAACTGAGGCCGAACGGGCTGCCAAGGGGCATGCTGGCGGGCGCCGCGATGATCTTCTTCGCCTACCTCGGTTTTGATGCCGTCTCCACGAACGCAGAGGAGGCCAAAAACCCCAAGCGCGACCTGCCCATCGGCATCATCGGGTCCCTGGTGATCTGCACCATCCTGTACATCGCGGTGGCCGGCGTGCTGACCGGCATGGTCCCCTATTCGCAGATTGACCAGTCCGCCCCAGTGGCTGACGCGTTCGCCCGGCAGGGGCTGACTTGGTTCACCGTTCTCATCATCATTGGTGCGGTGACGGGGATCACCTCTGTCCTCCTGGTGATGATGCTGGGCCAAGCGCGCATTTTCCTGGCCATGGCGCGTGATGGTTTGCTTCCCAGTGCCCTCACGAAGGTGCATCCCACCTTTAAGACGCCGTGGTGGGCTACCATCCTGACCGGGCTTCTGGTGGCCCTGGGTGGCAGCTTGCTTCCCCTGGACATACTGGCCGACCTCACCAGCATCGGCACGCTGTTCGCCTTCGTGGTGGTCTGCGCGGCGGTACTGGTGCTGCGGGTGACCCAGCCAAACCTGGAACGCCCCTTCAAGGCTCCGCTTGGGATCATGACCCCGGTCATAGGCATCGCCCTGTGCCTGCTGCTGATGTTCTCGCTGAGCTGGGAAAACTGGGCTCGGCTGATCATCTGGTTGTTGGTGGGCCTGGCCATCTATTTCACCTTCGGCGTCAAGCACAGCAAGCTGCGAGACCTGCACGCCAAGTGACCCGGCCGGCTGGCAATCCACCCGGCGGACCGGACACAGAGGCCTCCGTCGGTTTGTTTTTTCCGGTCATGGTGGTGGCAGGCAATCTGTTCATCATGATCAACCTGATCTTCGTCGCCGGGCTGGGTTGGTGGAGTCTGGCACCCATGGCCCTGGAGGCCGTGATCGGAATCATCCTGGGAGTCGTCTGGTTTTTCCGCACCGGGAAAAAAGCCGAGGACAACAGACCGTGAGCGCCAACCAACCCCAGCCCAGCCAAGTCCATCACGTCACCGAGGATGGTTTCCACCGCCGCATCGGCCTGTTCACCGCCACCATGCTGGTGGCCGGGAACATGGTCGGCTCGGGAATCTTCATCGTCTCCTCCGACATGGCGCGTGATGTGGGTGGGGCCGGGTGGCTACTGGTGTTGTGGCTGCTGACAGGTGTCATGACCGTCCTTGGCGGCCTGTGCTACGCGGAACTGGCCGGCGCGATGCCCAAGGCCGGCGGGCAGTATCTTTTCCTGAAGGAAGCCTTCAGCCCGCTGTGGGGCTTCCTTTATGGCTGGAGCGCCTTCACAGTCATCCAGTGCGGGTCCATCGCCGCCGTGGCCGTGGCGTTCACCAAGTTCCTGGGCGTTCTCTTCCCGGCACTGGGAACCGGTGCCGAGGCCATCCTGGTGAAGGTGCCCATGGCGGTGCATATCCCGCTACAGCTGCCTTGGATGCCCGAACCCGTGACCATTTTTGAACGGGAACACTTCACCATCTCCACCGGCCAGCTCATCGCCACGGGGGTGATCGCGCTGCTCACCTTCGTCAACTGCCTGGGTGTGGCGCGAGGGGCCTTGGTGCAGAACATCTTCACCGTGGCGAAACTCTTCGCACTGGCACTGGTGATCGTGATGGGCTTGGTGGTGGCGCTGGACTGGGGGGTGGTGCGCCAGAATCTCGACACCGCCTGGAACGCCTCCCTCGACACCGAGCGCGTTCAGCGCACCGTGAAGCTGACAGATTTGGCCCCCACCCTCGCCTTTGTCTTGGTGGCCGGCGCGGCCATGGTGGGTTCGTTGTTCTCGGCCGACGCCTGGGCGAATGTCACGCTGACTGCCGGGGAGGTCAAAAACCCCGAGCGGAACATGCCCCTCAGCCTGGTGCTGGGCACCTGCATGGTGATCGGGCTCTACATCCTGTGCAACCTGGCATACCTGGCGGTGCTGCCCATTCAGGGGGATGCCGTACTGGCCAAGGATCTGAAAAAACAGGCTGCCATCAATCCTTCTGAAACCGCACAAATCTATAGAGGCAAGGCCCGTGAGCTGGGAATCAGCCAGGCTCAGGATGACCGCGTCGGCACCGCCGTGATGGATGTGGCATCACCCGGGTGGGGCAGGGTGGTCATGGCCTTGGGAATCATGATCAGCACCTTCGGTTGCGTGAACGGCATGATCCTGGTCACCGCCCGGCTGTACTACGCCATGGCACGCGACCGCCTTTTCTTCCGCGCCGTTGGCACGCTCAACAGCCGAGGAGTGCCTCAGGCCTCGTTGATCATGCAGGCGGTCTGGTCCATCGTGCTGGTGTTCAGCGGGACTTACAGCGAGTTACTCGACTACGTGATCTTCGCCTCGCTGCTCTTCTACGCGCTGACCGTGGTCGGTTTGATCGTATTGCGCAAAAAAAGGCCCGACCTGCACCGGCCCTACCGCGTGCCACTCTACCCGGTTGTACCCATCCTGTACGGCCTACTTTGCGTGGCCATGATGGGCACCTTGCTGGTGGTGCGGCCGGAATACACCTGGCCGGGGCTGATTCTCGTCGCCTTGGGAATTCCGGTGTATTTCCTGTGGAAAATGGTTCCCGGCCGCGCAACCGGCCCAACCGGCTGAATCTCCCGAAAACCGGCCATTGGCAAAAGGGGAGTTAACTTCTCCCTCCTCACCGACCGTTGACAATCAGCGGTTATCCCCGGGAAAATGGGAAGTTGTCCCTGCCCAGCCTCCCCGGGGGATTTCCTCGCGTGTCGGCCTCATCGGTTTCAGGATCCAGAACCGGCACCAAGGATGGTCCACTGCTTCTCCTCGCTGTCACGGTGGTGGGAGTCGTCTGCATTCCCCTTTGGTTGGGGCGTCATGGCTTTGCCGACATGGCCGAGGGTGACAAATGGACCAGCGAGCGCCTGGCCCGTTTGCTGCTGGGTCCTGAACAGATTGTCTGCTACATGGCGTTTGTCTGGGCCCTCTTTCTCTTGATGGCCCGATGGCTGGAAGCGCGCACCCAAAGGCGCGCCCTCTCCGTGGATTGGCTACCCACCGAACCGGGTGTACGAATCCTCCCTGAAGATGCCTATGACCTGCTGCGGCGCACCGAGCAGCGGATGGCCCGCAACGGCCAGAGCATTCTGGGTAACATGCTTCGCCTGGCCCTGACCAAATTCGCGGCCAGCCGTTCGGGCCGGGATGTGGGCGAAACCGTCCGCGCCCAGGCCGAGACCGATCTGGGGCGCTACGTGTCCGGGATGGCCACCGTCCACTACCTGGCTTGGGCGCTGCCCGCCATCGGGTTTCTTGGAACGGTGCGCGGCCTCGCCAGCGCGCTGTCGCTGGGCGGCCTGTCCGGGCAGGATGTCAGCGAGATCGGCAACCGCCTGAACGAAGCGACCCGCCACCTGAACGTCGCCTTCGATTGCACCCTGGTAGCCTTGGGCCTGAGCGTGGTCCTGATGTTTCTGCTGCACGCCGTGCAGCGGGACCAGGAGGAGGTGGTGCTCGATTCGCAACAGTATTGCCTCGAATATCTGGTGACACGCTTGTACGAGTCCGAGGGGGGTGAACGGCAGGGAGCCGGTTTGCCCTGGCAATCCTCGGCAAAAACCCTCTGACAAATCCCCCCACGGCGGATACCCATGCATGAGGCGGCCCTGGAACTGGATGGCAACCGCGCCCGGGTGCGCTGGGTGGCGCCGGGGCAGGTCTCTTTCCCCGTGCTTTCCCCCTCGGGCAGTGAAAGCTGGCCGGTGCTGCTGGCGGATGGGGGCAGGATCATCCTCACCGACGAGGGCGCCCTCGAAGTGCACCGTCTCGATCCCGACCGGTCGTTATCCGGTTTTCTGCCGGGCTTGGGCACCACACGTCAGTACAACGCCGGCAATCTGGTGACCGACGCGGCCGAGGCCCTCCGTCAGGTCTTGCAATCCATCAAACGCAGTCAGCCGCCACTGGCCGAAACCGCACTGGGTTATCCGGCTTATCTGGATGACACCGCGGCCACCGAGGCTGCCCGGGCGGCCGACCTGGCCGGCTGGCGCGTGCGGGTGGCAGTGCCTTCCGCCTTGGCTTGGTGGGCAGCCACGCGTGCCATGCCTGATTTGCCCGGCAACCGTGCCACCAAGCGCCGGCGATGGTGGCTGGTGGTGGAAGCGGATCACCACGGGATCCACCTCACGGGGGTCCGCGTCGAGGGTGACCATGGGGTGGTCGCGGTTCGACGCACGCTCCGCCAACTCGGTGGCAGGGCGTGGTTTAACCGCATCCAGGCCGGCGTGGCGGACGCGGTGATACGCAGGTGCCGTCGTGATCCGCGCGCCCTGCCCGAAACCAGCCAGGCCCTG
>CAWUOE010000231.1:0-5793 GCA_963923355.1 uncultured Gemmataceae bacterium
CAAGGCGATCCTCGCGGAGCTGGGCGGCGAGGCGGACAACCCGGAGGTCGACCTGTTGGCCGTGCGGATCGCGCTGACGGAGAACCGCCCCGGGGACGCCCTGCCCCGGTTGGACCGGATCCTGCGGAAGACTCCGGGGGACTACCTCGCCCTGTTCCTTAGGCACTCGGCCCTGCGCATGCTCGGCAAAACGGCGGAGGCGGCCGGGGCGGCGGAGCGGCTGGCGCGCACGGAGCGGGACAATGTGAGGCTGGCGCAGATCTGGGGGCGTGACTACGCGGAAAACCCGGGTGACCCGGAACTGCTTCTGGAGATCGCCGAAATCTACGAACGGGTCGGCGAGGGGCGCGAGGCGGCGGATTGGCTCGCCAAGGCCCGCGCGGCCGCGCGGGGGGACCGGCGGCTGGAGGAGCGCCTGGGGGCCTGCGCCCGGCGGCTGGGGATCGGTGAGACGTCGGGAGGTACCGCCCGGTGAAGGCGCGGGTCATTGGGCTGCTGGCTGGCTGTACCCTGATTGCCGGGTTGGGCGCGGCCTTGCTGCTATTCCCCGGGTGGCGTTCCGGCGACGACGACGCGCTGCGCGGGCTGATCGAGTCGGGCAGGCTGACCGAGGCCTCCGAACGGGCCAAGGACCTGGTGGTGGCCAGGCCAGGAGCGCCCTCGGCCTGGCGCTGGAGCGCGACCTGCCACCGGTTGGCAGGCCGGCTGGAGCAGGCCGCCGAGGCGCTGGACCGGGCACTCGGCCTGGAGCGGGACATCTCGGACGACCTGGTCGCCGAGAGGGCCCTGCTGCGCGCCACGGGGGGCGACCTGGAGGGGACCCGGGGTTTCCTGCGCGCCTGGGCCGCGAGTCACCCTGGCGATGCATGGCAGGCGGAGCTGGCTCTGGCGAAGGGTTGCCTGATGCGGTTCCGGGGCCAGCAGGCGCTCCACCATCTCGACCGTTGGGTGGAGGCCGCGCCGGGCAATCCCTTCGCCCTGGCGGAACGCGGCAAGGCCAAGGCCTGGCTGATGGCCTACCAGGAGGCAGCGCGGGATCTGGAGGCTTCCCTTTCGGCCGGCGGTCCGGCCGAGCGCGACACCCGGTCGACCCTGGCGCGCTGCCTGCTGGAGACCAGCCAGCCCGGGCGTGCGATGGAGTACCTGTGGCCCCTGCTGGAGGGGGAAGGCGCCGAACCGGGTGAGATCCGTCTTGGAGTCCTGTGCTCGCTTGAGCTGGGGGACCAGGAGGGGGCCGAGCGGTTGCTGGGCAGGTTGCTGAAAATCCCTGCGGGCAAACCGGATGAGGTGGCCCGTGACGGCCTCCTAGAGGCCCGCGTGGAAATGGCCCGGGGGGAACAGGCCGACTGGGCCCGGGTGGAGTCGCTCCTCGGGCGGGTCACCGCGCAGGCGCCGGGCGACCATGAGGCGCTTTTTTTATGGATCCGGGCGCTGCGAAAGGCCGGGAGGGAGGGGGAGGCCGCCCGGGCTGAGGAACGGCTGGCCAAGCTGGAGGCTGCCTACGCGCGGATCCAGCGGATCCAGCGCGGTGAGATGGACAAGGCCCCCCTCAACCCGGCCCTGCATGCCGAGGTGGGGGCCCTGCTGGAATCGGTGGGCAACCGGGCCGAGGCGCTCGGGTGGTACCGGAGCGCCCTGGCCATTGATCCCGGCCACGCCGAGGCCGCCCGCGGCGCGGCGCGCCTGGGCCGGGCCGGAGGCTCAGCGGTCCCCGGCAGCCCCGCCCCAAAATAGCGAGCATTCAGACACCCATTGGGCAGAATGGGTGCCGCCCCGGCGGGCCCGTTCGGCCAGCCGGGCCAGCCGGCCGCGCGCCCGGGACGGATCGGGCAGACCGAGCTCCAGGTGGAAGGCGGCCGCCTCCAGGTCGAGCACGGAGTCCGCGATCGCGCCGCGGGCCTCCTCCACCCGGCTGACCTTTTCCAGCTCCGAGAGGACCGCGGGCAGGGACCAGCGCGCAGGCGGCAGGTCGATGCCCAGGCCCCAGGCGAGGATCAGCGGGATCGCCCGGCCGGTCCGCGCGCCCGAGGCGGCGCTTTCCGCCTCGAGCGCGGCGGCCATGGCGTCCAGCCGGTCGGCGGCCGTGGCGGACAGGCCGCGCGAGGCCAGCTCCAGGGTGGTGTACCAGGCCCCGGCCGGCAGGCTCAGCGGGCCGGAGCCGGTCTCGAGCGTCACGGTCCCGAGGAAACGGTCCAGATCTTCCGGGCGGGTCGAGGTGATGAGCCTGCCGAGCGACTCGGTCCGGCCCAGAAGCGCCATCAGCTCGAGTTCCATCCGCGCCCCCTCGGCGCCCAGCAGCGTGACGGGGGTTTTTTCCAGGAGGGCCAGGGCCGTTTCCGCCAGCCCGGCCTCGAGCGCCAAGGCCGCCTGGCGGACCGGGTTTTCCGGGAATTCCCGCACCTTCAGGGCGTGGTCGGCGAGCGCGTTACCGACCCGGGACCGCAGGTTCCCGATCGCGCGGAGCAGTTCCGCGTTGCCGGGGCCTTTGCCAGACCAGGGAAGGGCTGCTGGCCGGGCGGCCTGCTCCAGGCAGGCGAGCCCGGCGTCGAGCTGGCCGTTTTCCAGCAGGTGGCGGCCCAGGATCAGGGCCGCTTCCCGGCTGCCGAGTCCGGCGGCCCGGCGCAAGGCATGCACGGCTTGGACATGGCGCAAGGTGGCGATCAAGCGGAGTCCCGGGGCGTGACGCCGCACGGTTTCGGTGGATAGTTCCAATAACAGGGCCCTGCCCAGGGTTTGCAACGCGGGAGCTGGATCCTCTCCCCGCGCGGCGGCCCGATCCACGGCGAGACAACCGGCCCGTTTGGCCAACTGCAGGGCCGCCAGATTGACCGGATCGCCCGGGACCAGGGGCACGGGATTGTCGGCCAGCGACCGGGCGAGCGCCGCCGCCGGTGCCGGGAAGGCGGACCCGGATCCACCCGGAAGCGCCGCCACCAGGTGGCCCCACAGGGAACCGGCCTGAAATGCCAGGACCATGGCCCGGCGCCGGGGTCCCGCCGCGCGGTCGCGCGCCTCCACCCAGTCGAGCCAGGCTGCCGATTCCTGGAGTGCGAAGGCTGCCTTGGTCGGGGGGCCCTCCAGCACCTGACGGTCGGCCAGCGGGGTGGTTCCCGGAATCCGGGGGGCGAGGACCGGGATGCCGGCGGGAAGGGAGACCAGAGCGTGGCTAGCCGATTCCGGTGCCTGAAACTCGGCGGCCAGGGCGGCTTCCAGCCATCGGTCGGCCAGCGCCGGGTCCGGGTGCGACAGCACCACCCCCGAGCGGGTCCCGCGCCACCAGCCGGGTTCGGCCATCGCCTTGCAACGGCCCGCCCAGCGGTCCACCGCCGGGCCACCGTACCATTCGAGGTCCGGGCCGATCGAGGCAACCGGCCCGAGGCCCGCCAGGTTCCATGCGGGCGCCAGGGTGCCATCGGGAAGTTCCCAGTCGGCGGGCGGTGCGGGGATCGTTTGCAGCGCGGCGGTGAGCGCGATCCCGCGGGTGGTCACCGGGGCTGTCCACCGGGCGAACCGATCACCTGGCGCGGGGCCCTCCGGATCAGGGAGCAGCATCCGGACCAGGCCCGGGCCGAACCGGGTGGCGAGCACCAACACCACCAGGGCCCACCCAACGGTTTGACTCCAAGGCCGCCGAAGGCGGGTCGACCGGACCGATGTGGTGTCGCCCAGCAGCAGAGCGGCTCCAACGAGGCTGAGAAGCCAGAGTGTGGGGGCCAGGGGTGGCGCCAGCGCGCACCACGCGACCGCCAGCGCCATCGCCAGCCAAAGAATCCAGAACCTGAGCGGAGACCGGCTGGACCCCGATCTATCGGGAGTGGAATCCTCCAGCGTGAACACCAGCCCGGCCAGCAGAACCAGCCACGGCAGCCAGGCGGCGGGCCCGGGCCCTTGCCACAGCGTGTCATGAACGCCGGAAAGGGGACGCAGGTCGGATCCCCAGGCAGAGGCTTGGATCACCCGAAGCGGGTGGCATTCCCAGGGGATGGCAAGCAAGGCCTCCCGGTAGGAACGCAGCAACCCCGCGAGCAGACCCGCCGGCAGAAAAACCCCCACCAGCCCGGCTGCCCGGAATCGGGTGCAACCGTCACCGGATAGCCAGGTCACCATGCCTGCCAGGAGCCAGATCAGCGGCCATTGCCGGCACAGCCCCGGTGCCGCAAGGACCACTATCGCCACGAGGGCGTTCCGCTGGAGGGGGGCCTTGCATCGGCCGGCGCTGAACGCAAGCAGGCCCAGCAACAGTCCCCAGGGGGCAAATTCCCGGTTCCATGCGAACAGCGTCGCACAGGCGAGGATCCAGGGGGCGACACCGATACGGCCGGCACAGGTGAGGCACCAGCCGGCGAGAACGAGGCAGGCCAGCCAGATCGAGAGTTTCAGCAGGACGGGCGGGAGCGGGTGGTGGAACCGGGCCAGGCGATCGGCCACCAGATCGGTCCACAGGCCGGGGGGAGCGTATGCCCCGGGGCTTGCCAGCGTGGAGAAGGGGTGGCGGTCCAGCGGGAAACCCGTGGCGCGCCAGGCCGCCGCGTGGGCGGCGGCGCGGTCGACCACCCAATCGGCGGTCGCACCGGACGACAGGCCCAGTGCGGCCAGCAGCGTCACCAACAGTCCCAAAGCCGTCGCCAGCCGGGAGCGCGGTGGTAACAAGGTGGTCGGGCTGGCGCTCACCAGGGGATTGCTCCGTAGAGAGGAAGGCTAGTCTGATCCCGGGCGGATGCCGGAATGGCCCGGCGTGCCGGAATGCGGTAGCCTCCATCGTAGTTCAAGCGGCGGGTCGTCGGGAACCATGGGAAGGATGGCGGGGGCCCCGCCGGCACCCGGTGTTCCGGCGGCGCTTGCCTGCGGAGAGGGTGCCATGCAGAACGATGCCACAGACGGGGAACCCGGGGTGCCGGTCACGGCTGCCGAAGGTCCGCAGTCCGCCGGCCGGATGGGAATGTGGCTTTTCCTAGGGACCGAGGTGATCCTGTTCGCCTCGCTGCTGGTCGCCTGCCTCGTGGTGCGGGTCAGCGTCTCGGGGCCGGACGGGGGCGGCTGGCCCACGCCGGCCCAGGGGTACCTGGATTTTAGGCTGGGGCTGGCGAATGCCTGCCTGCTGCTATTGGGCAGCGGCCTGGTCGCCCTGGCGGTCCGCGCGTTGGCGGCCGGCAACACCGACCGGACCACGAAATTGCTGGTGGCGGCAATGGCCGCCGCGTGCGGCTTCCTGGCGCTGGAGGGGTATGAGCTGTCCGGCCAAGCCCGCCGGGGGCTTCTGCCCGGCCGGATCGGCGAGGTGTTCCCGGAGGGGTCCGACGGGGCCAAACGGTACGATGAGGGACCCGGTCCCGCCTGGCTGGACACCCTGAAGCCCCGGCTGGAGGAGGTGGGCGGCAAGGAATACCGTCTGATCACCGGCAAGGAGAAGGCGGCGGTGCCGGCGGGGCCGGCCCAGATGCTTGACAGCGTGCGGCGCAACCCGGGGAAGAACCTGGCCTATGAGATCCTGTCGGCGATCGACCAGGGGAAGGCGACCCCGTCCGGCGCGGCCCGGCGGGTGTTCGAGGCCAACGAGATGGTGCGCGGACTGAACGCCACGGCCGACGCGGAGAACCGGTTCCACGAGCCGGAGATCCCCGTGCCCGCCGCGCTGCCCCACGGCAACCTGTGGGCGCTCTCGTGGGCCACCCTGGTGGGACTGCATGCCGTCCACCTGCTGGCAGCTTTGGCGGTGCTGTCGGTCCCGGCGGCTGCCGGGCTCGTGGGCCGCCTGTCCGGCTCGAACCTTGGCTACCTGCGGAACGCCGCGCT
>CAWUOE010000232.1:0-5773 GCA_963923355.1 uncultured Gemmataceae bacterium
GCAGCGCCCGGTCGGGAGCCCCGGTGGGCGGCAGGTGCCGGAGGGAACGTTCGATAGCGCCGGTGGAGGCGAGCCACCCTGCGCAGTCGGCGCATTCGTGCAGATGCCGGTCATCCGCAGGGCGCGTTTCGTCGTGGCGCAATCGCGCCTGCAGGCAGTCGCCCGGAAGGCCGGACTCTTCAGTCATTGTTTCAACGTCCATCCCAAAACTCCCCATTCGCATTCCGGCCACAACCCGGATCGTGTTTCAAGCGGGGCCCGTGTCCCCCTGTTGGCCTGCCCGTTCCTCCAGCCACCGGCGGCCCTTGTAAACCCGCCAGCGCGCCGTCTCTTCCGATACCCCGGCGATCTCGCCGATCTCCCTGAAGGAGAGTTCGCCCTCCACCCGCATCAGGAGAGCCTGACGGTAATCGGCCGGCATGCCGTCGAGCAGGGCGAGCAGGTGTTCGCGGGTGTCACCCTCCTCGAGGTGGGCGGTGGGGTCGGCCACACGCGCCCCGGTTCGCCGTTCCGCCGCCCCGCCCTCGTTCCCGGGTACCAGCGGCTCTTCGCGCCGGCGTGCCCGCGAACGGCACCAATTGGCGTGCGTGTTGTGTCCGATCCGGAAGAGCCAGCCCCGGAAATTGGTTCCCGCCTCGAACTGGCCCAGCCGCGTGAAGGCCCGCAACAGGGTTTCCTGGGTGAGATCCTCCGCCAATTCATGCCGACGGGTGAGGTGCCACAGCCAGCGGAAAAGGGGCTCGCCGTGGCGTTCGACCAGCGCGCCGAATGCGGCCCGGTCTCCCGTCTGGGCAGCCAAAACCAGCTGGGTATCCCCAGCCGGGCCTTGGCTTGAGGCCCCGGAGGACTGGGCAGCAACAGCTTTTCCCAAGGGCACGCATCACCTCGCGGGCTGTGGGAACCGACATCCATCCAACACCGGCGGGCAAGTATTCGTTGGCCTGACCGCCTTTGTCCGAGCCCGCCGGTGTTTTCCGGCAACCCGGGGCCCGTTCGACAGCTTCAGGATAGGCAACAACCCTGTTAGGTGAAAATGGGGCAAATGGACAAAAAGCCACGGTCGGTCCTGTGGATCGGGGATGGTCTTGGGTTTCGCTCGTCGGGCTGGCTTGCCCAGCCTTGGCTAACGGGACCGGCAATCCGTAGCATGATCTCACAGGCAAACCGGCGCGGTTTCACCTTGGAAGGGCCCTTGGGCCAGCCAAGACACCGGACCGGAGGGTTGATTTCAGTCCCCGCGGGGTGAGGCATGGCGCGCGCTCTTTTGGTGCAGTGGTATCGTCAGATACCCCGCCCCCGCACCCGTGAAAGCTTCCATTCCTGGTTCAAGAACCACAAAAAGGCCATCGAACAGTTCCAAAACCGGGTGACCTCGCGTTACCAGGAGTGCACCCTGCAACGGCTTCTGGCCAACGGGGATGTGGTGGCGCGGGATGCCGCCGCCTTTTGTCTGGGCATTTTGGGCACGTGGGAATCCAACCCGCACCTGGCCTCCGCCCTGAAGGATGCGGATCCGGCCATTCGCGAGATGGCCGCAGAGGCGATGTGGAGCCTGTGGTTCCGCTCCCATGAGCCACGGAACTGTCTGGAACTGAGACGGATCGTGCGGTTGAGGGACAGGCGGAAAGTTCTGGAGGGCTTGAACACCCTCATCGTGGAAGCACCGGACTTTGCCGAGGCGTGGAACCAGCGCGCCATCGTGCACTTCAAGGCCAAGCGTTTTGAGGATGCCATCCGTGACTGCGAGCGCACGCTGCAACTGAACCCCTGGCATTTCGGTGCGCAGGCCGGAATGGCCCAAGCCTACATGCACATGCGCAAACACAACGCCGCGCTGAAAGCCTTTCGCGCCGCTTATCGCATCAATCCCCACATGGATGGGATTGTCAGCACCATCCGCCTGTTGGAAAAGGCGCTGGATGAGGGCTCCTCAGCCGAGTAAGGGTTGTCCGGGCCTGGTTTTCACTTCTTCCTATATCGCCTCAGTCCGCAAGCATTTTCCAGGCGCTGAGGCCTTTGTCACCCCGGATGTACAACCACCCCCCTGCCACGGCGGGAGTTGCCAGCGATCTTTCCTTCAGTTCGAACGATGCCTCCCGCTGGAACTTCTCGCCGGCTGTGAACACGGTGACCTTGCCCGTTTCGCTGACTGTCAGGACCTGTTTGCCGGCTTGTATTGGGGAGGCCGAGTAGGCGCCCTGCAGCCTTTCCTGCCAGACCTGCTTCCCGGTTTCGGGCTCCAGAGCGGTGAGCACGCCGTTGTCAGCCAAAATCAGCAGCCTGCCATCCAGCATCAGGGGTGTCGGTGTCAGGGGAGCGTTTTTCTCCAGGGACCAGGCGAGCCGTTCCTGCCCGGCCTTCAGTTCACCCAAGCGGACACACAGCAGCCTGGGTTTGTCGTAGCCGGTGCTGAGGACCGCCAAATCTCCGGCGACTTGATAGGGTCTTGGCACCACTGAGTAGCCGCTGTAGGAAAAGCGCCAGATTTCCTTGCCTGTGGCTGCGTCGACCTGTTGGAGGATGTCGCTGGCCGCTGACAGCACCTTGCCATTGTTGTCCCCATTCGGGCAAGGGGTGGCGAACGAGAAGGTTTTGGACGCCCCCGCTTTGCGATCCAGCCTCCAAGCTTCCCTGCCTGTTTCGAGTTCCAAGGCGACCAAGGCCTGAAGGTCGAGCCCGTCGCAGGGGATCAGCACCTTGCCATCCACCACCACCGGACTGGCACCGCCTCCGTGTACCGGCTTGGCATAAAGGCCTTCCTTGCGCCACAGGACCTTGCCCCGGGTATCGACCAGTGCGGTTCCCACATGGCCAAAGTGGGCAACGATTCCCCGGCTGGTGAGCACCGGGGTGGGGCTGGCGTGGCTGTTCTTGCTGTGGATCTTGGGCAGGGAATCCGCGGGGCGCTCGAAAACGGTCACGCGGAACCGTTCCTTGCCGGTGGCGGGATCCAAACCCAAAACCAGGAAACTCCACTGCTTGGCCGGTTCCCCCTCTGGTACTGCGGCGGTGAGGACCAGCAGGCCATCGCGTACCACGGGTGAAGACCAACCCTGGCCGGGGACAGACACGGTCCAATCTGGCGGGGGAAAGGTGCTGTTATTGGTTGGAAAACGGCCCGTTGCCTGCCCGTTGGCAGCGGAACCACGGAATTCTGGCCAATCGGCACCTGCCGGGGTGCCCGAGAGGGTGGCGAGGACCAGGGACAGGTAAAAGGCCATGGGGATTCTTCCAAAGGGAAAGCGGGTGGGGACTTGAGCCAAAAAACCGGAAGATCAACGAATGAATGTCAATTTAGCGAAAAAAAACCGGTTCAGCCGGTTACGACTGTTTTGAGGGATCAACCGAGGCCGGGACGGGGAAACAATCATCCGGGGGTTTGTCATCGTGGTTGGTGTGGAGGGTAAAGGTCGATTCCTTGGGAAGGGGACGATTTCGTTGGCGTACGCACGCCAATGGAACCGGCGGGGAGATGAGGCCCCGCAACCGTTGAGCAAGCAACACGACCGGCACCCCGGCCCATGGATGGAGAGCAACGGATGAACCGCGCATGGAAGCGTGTTTTGGCTGGATGGACTTTCAGCCTTGCCGTGATTCCGATGGCCCAAGCGGCTGAGCCTGCCCTGCCGGTGGCCCGACCCGGTTCGGCGCCCGTGGTGACCCCACCTTCCAACCATGTCGTCGTGGCCAACCGGGCTCCGATCGCACGATTAGGCACTCCCATTGTCAGCCTGGGCGAACCGCAAATCATTGGTGATGAGCCCGTTGCCAAGGCTCCCCCGGTGTTGCAGATCGATCCCGCCGTCACCCCGGCATCGGGTCTGCTGAACTGGTTTGGCCAGGACCAATCCAAACCGCTGGCCACCAGCAAGCCGATGGGCAGCGAACCGCCCATGGCCGGCACCATTCCCATGCCCATGACACCCATGGGCACCGCACCGATGCCGAGGCCGCTCTACCCGATGGGGAATGCGACCCAGCCGAGCGCCGGTGCACCAGCGGTCACCCGTCAACCGCTGCCCAACGAGATCATCGATCCGGCCACACCCCGCACCACCGTGATTGAGCAGCCGAAGACCGGGATGCGCCTGTTCAGCGGTAGCAGCACCACCGGCGGTATGTTCAGCTCCGGGACCCGGACCAGCGGACAGCCCCGGCCCATCCAGCCCGGCGAAGTGGTGACGGGCCCAACCATCGTCGAAGGGCCGGTGATTTCCTCGCCCATGTCCGGCGGGATGACAGTTCCCGGCAACATCTCCTCCCTGCCCGCAGGGACCGTGATCGACGAGAACGGCAATGTGATCACCGGGGCGGACCCCTCGGTCTCCTGGTGGACACGGACCAAGGCGAAGCTGATCGGCGGTGAGGCCTGCGGCCCCGAATGCTTCGGGGATGAAAAACACAACCTGTACCGCAACCGCTTCTTTGGAAGCCTGGAATACATCGCCTGGGGCCTGCAGGGGGACAGCCTGCCGAATCTGGCGATCCAGGGGCCGTGGGATCCCTCGACCAACAGTTTTGTCGGTCCGACGGTGATCAGCCCGTCCACCGTGAACAACGACGTGCTGTCCGGCGCCCGCGGCCAGATCGGCATGTGGTTCACCGCCGACCAGGGGATCGGTTTTGACGCGAGCCTGTTCGGGGTGGAGCAGAACACCAGCACCGACATCTTCCAGTCCTACAACGCCCCGGCGCTCGGCAGGCCCTTCATCAACGCCATTGACGGCAGTGAGGCCGCCCAACTGGTAGCCGCCCCGGATCTGGTGGGCGGCAGCTTCAAGATCCAGGAGATCACCCAGTTCTACGGCGGCGACCTGAACCTCCGCTACGGGCTGATACGTGGCCAGTACTGGACATTCGACATGGTCACCGGCTTCAAATACCTGAGCTTGCGTGACCGCCTGAGCCTGGAAGAAAACCTGTACCTGTATTCCGACCGGTCCGACCGGTTCCCCGCCGGAACAGCGGGATCGGGCATCACGGTGCTGGATCAGTTCTCCGCACAAAACAACTTCTATGGCGGCCAGATCGGCGGTATCCTCGGCCTGCATGTGAACCGCTGGTCGTTTGACACCACCCTGAAACTGGCCGTGGGTACCAACCAGGTGCATGCCAATATCCTGGGCAACACCACGGTGTACGGCGGCAACGGTTCTGTCACGAACTACACCGGCGGCTTGCTGGGCCAGCCTTCCAACATTGGCGCCTTCAACTTCAGCGAGACATCCTTTGTTCCCGAGCTGGGCTTCATGATCGGCTACAACTTCACCCCCCGTGTGAAGATGATGCTCGGTTACAACCTGATCTACTGGACCAATGTGGTGCGCGCGGGCAACCTGATCGACACCACGGTGAATCCGGCCCAGTTGCCGCCGTCCTCGGTGACGGCGGGCCCACCCTTCCGCCAGTACAACACGACCGACTTCTGGGCGCAGGGAATTTCCCTTGGCCTGGAAATCAAATACTGACCGGATGCCGCCTGACCGCGGCATTTGTTTACCACCCCGATTCGCACCCTGATCCTTCCCAACTTTCCCGTGTGGCCCATGGAAGGGCCGCAGCCAGGCAAGGAGGCCGGGACCATGTTCAATCCGTTCCGTTTGATCCGCACCATCCAGTCGATCCTCAAACCTGGCAAGGCGGGAAGCCCCCCGGCCAGAAAGAAAGCTCGCTTGGTTCTTGAGGCGCTGGAAGTGCGCGCCGTTCCGGCCACCATGGGGCCGGTGGTGAGCGGCTATGTCTACAACGACCTGAACGGCAACGGCCTGCGTGA
>CAWUOE010000233.1:0-5767 GCA_963923355.1 uncultured Gemmataceae bacterium
ACGTGCTGGAGGTTTGCTCAAAACACCCGTGGGGCTCCCGAAGCATTCCCTCCAGACCTGAAAGCGCCTCTCCCAAGGGGCTGGGAAAACCTTCCACCCGCAGTGAGAGAGAATCCTTTTTCCATGATTCGGGAAGGCGCAGTGTTTTCTCCTGCCTGCCTTCCAGTCGCAGACTCAGGGAGCCGCTTACGGGGAAACCATCGGCAACCACCGGCATGGAAACCTGAAGGGTGTCCCGCCAGTTTCCGGAGGAAGCCTCCACCCTGCAATTCAGCAAGCTCGCGTTTTCCGCCGGCTTGATGGGGACCAAAACCCGCCCCCTCCCGCCGGAATCCAAGGAGAGGGTGCCTCGGTCCGGTCCCTGGAGTTCGCCCCCTTCGCAGCTTGGAACGGACCAGACAACACTTGCTCCCGGTTCTCCCTCGAAAGTGAGCGGCGCCTGCAGTAAATCGCCGGAAGTGGCTTCCCCGGGAAGCTTCAGGTGCAGGGCCAGGGGTTGTTTGCTGTCGAAAGTGGTGCTCGCGGAGGCCAGACGGCCATCCTCGGTGTTGGCGGCAACCGTCGCGACAAAACGGGTGATTGAATCCGGAAGGTCGAATTCGGCTGATCCATCGCCTGAGGGTAGGACCCAAACCGGTTTCCACAGCAATGTTTCGGAAAAGTCCGACCGGATCGATGGATCATCGCCGAAGAGGCGGACATGGCTGTACTCCCGAACCAACTCCAGGGGAGGAAGGTCCTCCCCTGAAATCGTCGGGAACAGTTGAGGGTCCTCGGCGATCGTCCTGGGCAGGTACAACCGGTCCACAGGGCCAAGGAGGTTCTCGCCCGTCATGGCGGGACGCCTGGCCGCTCCCAGTAGGGCTGAACCAGGGATCCTTTTATCACGGGACCTATCAGCCAAGTTGTTAGGGCCACCGGGCATCCCCTGGCCCCTGAGGGGGCCTGGACCCTCTACCAGTTTTTCAGGGTTTGGTTTTACCTTCTGGGCTGGCGGAACTGCCCCGCTTGTGGCCCTTGGGGCGGTATTGCCGCCCTTGGCCCAGCGGTCATTGCGCACCGAACCCAGCGCCACGGGTTCTATTCCCTTGGGCGCAGGTGCAGGCAACGGTCGTTCTTGGGGTAGGGCATTGGAAATGTCCATCAGCACGGCCGATTTCATGACAGATCGATCGGGCCTGCCAGATGTCCAAAGCCCTGCAGCAATCAGCAAACCGGGCACCCCCAAAATCAGGGCCAGTCGGATGGCCAAGGCCTTTCCCGCGGAAAGCCAGAGCAGGAACGACAACAATCCAAAGCCCAGCCCCATTCCCCCCGTCAAAAGGGTGAAACGATGGCCGAGGGTTTCCTCACCCCGCCGTAATTGGTGCTGGATGACCTGGCCTTTTTTGACCACCTCCTCCAACTGGGTTTTCACTTTTTGTGAGTTTTCTTGCTGCTGGCGGAATCGGGTATCAAACTCGGGCGCTAGGTCCCGGATCTTTTCCTCCAGCCTTGCTTGGGTTGAGAGTGTGGATTGCTGCCTGGCAAGCCCGGAACTTACCAGGAAATCAGGTGCTTCCACGGGATGCTGAGCCTGGAACTTGGCGGGATCCTGTTCGGCGAAACGCCTCCAGCCCTGTGTCCCCAAAAGCAGGTCGATCCCCCTCCGTGCCAGCGGATGAGCCGTCAGCAGGAAATCAGAGTATTCCAGATCCTCCGGATGCAGGACTTCCTCACCGAGTAAAAAGTGGGTCGGCATGGATCGGGCGTTTTTCTCATCGGCCAGGGTGACCACCGACTGATCCACCACGCTTGCAAGCAATGTGGCACCGGTGGGTTTTCCTTCCGCGTCGCGCACTTTTGCCTTCAGCCTGATCTTCTCGCCGGGTTTGAAGGGGCCCGCCACGGTTTGCGTCGAGAGCGAGGTTTCCCCGGCTCTTTCCACCTTCAAATCCAGATTCAAATTGGAGCTGACCGGACGCCAGATCAAACGCTCCGCAACCGGGGTGAGTTTGTTTTTGCCCGTGTTTCCGGGAACGGTGGATTCCATGCGGAACGCGGTCAGGCGGCAAACCCCTCCGATGTTCGCCGGAGGATCCAGTTCCACCACGCTGTCCTTGCCGGAAACCAGTTTGGAATCCAGTAGGCGCCCCCTGCAATACAGGCCCAGAAACCAAAGGCCCTCTCCCGTGGCTTTCAATTGCACCGGCACCTTCCCGCCGGGAGCCAGTTTTTCCGCTTCCACTCGGAGGTTCACCCCGCCTGCCTTGGTTTTTGGGAGCTCAACCTTGCTACCTTTGGAGGGCCCCAGGAGTTCCAGGACATAGTTCGCGCCTGTTTTCGGAGTGAAATCAAAGGCACCCAGGCCCTGGTTGGCGCCGGGATTTTCCAGATCGCTTAAGGTTTGAATATTCTCGAGCAATGGTTTTCCATTTTCGAGCAGGCGCGCCTTCAGGTCCGTGGGTTTGCCCAGGGAAGTGCGGGCAGTGAAATATACCCTTGCCGGCAATCCATCCACCAGGTCACCGCTTTCAGGGAACAGGCCGACATCGACGCGATCCAGCACCAGTGGGATTGGCTTGATCAGTGTTTCCACACTGGCCCCGTCGGTGAAGGATACGGTCAGGCTGGCATCCCCTCTGCCAATATTGCCCGCGGCAGGGAGCCTGAAGCCAAAAGTTGCCTTACCGTCCGGGCCCAAAGTGGCTTCCTGCCAGCTAGCAGCGTCCGTGGAGGTGGAGCCATTGGCATCCATCATCCGGTCATCTAGTTTCCATTGGGATTTGACAGGTTTTTCAGTGAGAGGCTTGCCGTCCTGGGTGGTGGCGCGAACAGCGAACTGAACCATTTCGTCAGGGGAATACCCCCTTTTCGAAAACGTCAATTCCTTGTTGATGCGCGGTTTCTGATACACCTGGAGAAGGAATTTGCGTTCAGCAGGGACAAACCTCCCATCGGCATCCTCCACACGGAGCGTGTATTCCCCACCGGCAGCTTCTTTTTCCAATGGAATTTCCCCGGCGATGATTCCGCGCAAGGGTTTACCGGAGGGGCCGGCCACAGGTTTGCCCGGTTGGTCCGCCGAGGCCATCAGCCCGTCTGATAATTGAATCAAACGCTCGGATTTATCCGGAGAAATGAGCCGAACCCGCAATTTTAGGCTGCCCTGAGGAGGCTGCAGGGTTGCTCGCTCAAGAGTGAGAGAGCGAAATCGCACCGTTTCCCCCGGTTGGTACAGCCGCTTGTCCGTGCTGAGATGCGTGGTCAGCGGGGGCAAACCCAGCTTGATACGCTCAGTCACCTCCACCATGGGAAGAGGCTTTTCCTTTGCCTGCAGATCGTTGACAGGGAATGCGCGCACCTTCAGGACCGGATCCGTGCCTGGACGCACGGGAGCATCCGGCGGAAGGGAAATGCGGTGGGTGCCATCTGATTGGGGTAACACATCAAGGGCGATTGCCGTCGCGCCCGGGTTTTCCAGCGACGCCTCCAAGCGCATGGGGAGGGTTCGCCCGGCAGGGTCGATCGCTTGGGCCATAAATTGGGTGGGTGCCCCGCCAACCACTCCGGCCGGACCATTCACCACCACGCGTACGGGCTGTGAATTGGCCTCCTCGCGAGCCTTGGCCACCGCCTGTGCGTATTCGTTAACCAAACCCTGGCGGGCTTGGTTCATGGAAGCCAAATCTTCTTGAAGCTGGCGGGCTTGGTGTTCGTTGGCAACCAGCGCGGATTGGCCTGTTTCCAGATTGCGCTTGGTCGCCATGTCACGCAGCAGGCTGCCACCCGCCAAAATGGCGAGGGCGGCAGCCAAGCCTGCCAACACGGTTTCCATTCGCCAGCCCCTAGGAGAGCGACCCGGAACTTTTTCAACCGGGCCAATCTGGAATGGTTTGGGAGAAGAAAATTGGACTTCCGGGAAGGGAGAGGTGATGGCGGCACGCACCTTGCCCCGCACCGTTTTGGCGCGGTCCTTAAGTGCCTGGCAGGCGTCGCAATTATTCACATGGCTGGCGATTGCCTCCGCCTCGGGCGGGTCCAGCAAATCCTCGAGCCATTCCAGGACCAAATCCTGGCATTTCTTGCAATCCATGACCACTCTCCAGCTAGCCGGCTTATCCCTCAGCCGGTCCCTCGGTTGGGGAATGCGGGGCCAGCAAGGCCTTCACCCGCTGCAATGCGGAGCGCATCTGGGTTTTCACGGTTCCGACAGGACGGCCCACGGTGACTGCAATCTCCTCGTAGGTCATTTCCCCGGACTGCCTGAGGAGAAACACCTCGCGTTCCTCCTCGCGCAATTCGGCCACCGCCTTGCGGACGGCCTCCAGTTCCTCACGTTCCTCCAGGGTCGAACCGAAGCCGGTTTCCGGTTGGGCTGGAAAACTGATGTTTTCCAGCATGGGCCGCGATTTGCGCTTCCAGGCACTTCTGCGCAAGTCACGAGCCGCATTCATACCCACCTGAAAGATCCACGCCCTTGGGTTGCTGACCTTGGCCATTTGCCCGCGGGCCTTCCAGCACCGCAAAAAAGCTTCCTGGGCCATGTCGATGGCGTCATCCCGTGAACGCAGGAGCAGGTTGAGAGTGCTGATCAACTCGTCCTTCATGCCGTTGAAGGTGTTGACGAGAACTTCTTCCATCTGGGCGCTGGCAACTCCGTCCATCCGTGCCGGATCATCCGCCCCCGTTGGAGGGGAGGAAGCTGGCGCGGCCGGTTTGCCAGAATCCGAACTCATGCCTTCACCCTGATAGGACGAGATTCCCCCGAGGGGAGATTGGCCAAAACCAATTGGCGTATGGACGACTAATCCTTTTCTATGGCCGCCTCGTGATTTTGTTCATGAATCAAAAGCCAAATACGGACAAAATTATAAGGCCATTAAACAATTGCTACGGTTGGATAGCCGGTTCTGACAAGCGGCCCCTAGCATGAAGGTAATATTCAGCGTATGCTGAGGAAGTCTGGCGATCATCATGCGGACGGCGCCGAGGTTTTCCAAGGAGTGGAAGCCGGCCGGAAGCAACGAGCCGCTGGACGGGCCGGTTTGGGGGCTACCCATGCACCTTCTTGAAGAAACGGTTCGTTTGTTGGTTGAGCGTGGCCAAAAGACGGGTTTTGTTACTTTCGGCCAAGTTCATGAAGCTCTTTCTGAGAGCGATCATGACCCAGACCGTCTTGACCAAATCCTGACTTCCCTGGAAGAAGCTGGGGTTTCGGTCATCGATGATCGGGATGACTGAGACCAACCCTCTCAACTTTTCAGTTGCTTGAAAGCCTGAGTCAGGTTTGTGAGTTGGGGGCGATCGGTTGGGTTTTCCGACCGGTATACCCACATTGTCTTTCCGTTTTTGGCCAGCAAGACTTCCCCACCTTGGCGAAATAAATCCCCATCCTTTCCAGATGGGGAGATCAATCTGCCTTTAAATAATCCTTTGATATATCCTGCAAGCGTTTTGGGCTTGAAAAACTCGATCAGTTGGAAACGGCCCAACCCCAACCACTCATGGAACTGATACTCCGGGTCGCACAGGAGGGGGACCCTCAATTTATCTTGTATGGCCAATTGGGAAACCAAGGATGGAATGCCTGGAATGACTCCCAAGACGCCTATTTTTTCCGGGAATTGAGGCCGCCAGGTCTGCACCTCGACCAGGTGCTGCCGGCAAGGAATTCAACCCGGATGCCGGGCAAGTATCACCAAGGTCAATGGATGCTTTGCCAGCAGTTCACGCGGGCGGAAAACCGCCTCCTTGGGGCTGTCTCTTATACACATCTGACGCTGCC
>CAWUOE010000234.1:0-5765 GCA_963923355.1 uncultured Gemmataceae bacterium
TCACCGCCGGTGATTTCTCAATCCTTGCCACCGATCTGAGCTCCCCAATCCTCGACCTGGCCAAGGAGGGCATCTACACCGAGGCCGAGTTGGCCCGTGGCCTCACACCCGGACAAAAGGCGCGCTTCACCACCCTGCTTCCCGGTCCAAAACCGAGATTCCAGATGAAGCCCGAGTTGCGGACCATGGTGGAGTTCCGCCGGATCAACCTGCTGGAGAACGTCAAATCCTTAGGGCTGTTTGATCTGATCCTCTGCCGCAATGTGTTGATTTACTTCACCGACGGGCTGAAGCGGCAGATCTGCGAGATGTACCATGCCATGCTGATGCCGAGCGGTTACCTGATGCTGGGGGCAGCCGAGAGCCTCTTCGGCATCACAGAATGTTTCCAGACGGAACGGTCTGGCGACACACTGCTTTTCCGCAAACCCTGAATCCCCCATTTTGACCTGCTCGCCGGGTTCCACATGGAACCTCCCAGCCGACCCCCGCCATTTGCCATTGATCCCCGGCACCTTTCCCGGGTAACCCGCCTCCCCGGGTGGAGGTCTTTCCAGGCTCCGTCCGGACCAAGGGGATCAGGCATGGAACGAGCTGACAACAAAACCAACCATCGCATGGGCCGTGGACTCGAGTCTCTTTTCGGTGGTGGCACCGAACCGGACCACCAGGCTGAAGGTGCCAAGGGCGAGGTGCCCGTGGCGGTGATCGAGACCAATCCCAACCAGCCACGCAAGCATTTCGACCCAGAGGAGCTCGACAAGCTCAAGCAATCCATCCGCGAGCATGGCCTGCTCCAACCGGTTGTCGTGCGCCCTCACGGGGACCGTTTCCAGCTCATCGCTGGCGAACGCAGGCTGCGGGCAGCCATTGATGCGGGCATGGAAAATATCCCCGTCCACATCGTCAACTTCGACGACCAGAAAACCATGGAAGCCGCGCTGGTGGAAAACATCCAGCGCAGTGACTTGAACCCCATCGAGAAGGCCCAGGGCTTCAAGGATTATCTGGCCCGGTTCCAGATGACGCATGACGAACTGGCCAAGCGCCTGGGAATGGGCCGACCCACCATCACCAACCTGGTAGCGCTATTGGACCTTCCCGCTGAGGTGCGGGAAGCGGTGCGGACCGGACAGATCACCACGGGCCACGCCAAAGCCATCAAGGGCATGACCGGGGCTGACAAGCAAATCACAGCCTGCAAACAGATCATCACCATGGGCCTGTCGGTCCATGCCACCGAACAGATGGTCCGCCAGCAGGCCTCGGCGTCCACCACCACTTCGGGCGGGGGCACCTCACCCAAAACCGATGGCGGTACCTCGCCCGACCTGAAGACAGATCATGTGCGCGGTATCGAGGAGGAAATCGCCGGCAGTCTGGCCATGAAAGTGGCCATCAAGCTGAAGGGACCTGAAAAAGGCACCGTCACCATCGCATTCGAAAACAACGATGATTTCGAGCGCCTGGTTGAACGCCTGCGCCTCTGAAAAACAAAGTACCAAAGCGAAGGCCCCGGGAAATTTCCCGGGGCCCTTCGCTTTATTCCACGGTCCTTTTCACAGGACAGTGTTGTCCGGCACCACCGAGCTGTTCGGCAGGATCAGGATCCCGTCGCGGATGGCGTAGAAAGGTCCGTCCGCAAAGTTCACACCCGAACGGTTGACCAGTCGGCAGTTGCGCCCGATCCGGAAGTTCTTGTCCAGAATCGCCCCCTCGATGACCGTGTTCTCACCGATTCCCAGTGGGGGCTCGGGCGACCCCTGTCGCACCCGCCGTTCATCCACCGACTCGTACTCGTTCGATCCCTGCAGCACGCAATCCCTCAGGAGGACCTTCTCCCCCAGGATGCTCCGCACGCCGATCACACAGCGCTCGATCACGCACCCCGACCCGATCTCGCACCCGTCCGAAATCAGCGTGTCCCGCACGCTGCTGGCATGCACGCGCGATCCAGGGAGGTTGCGCATGCGGGTGTAGATGGTTCCCTCGGGCGCGTGGAAATCAAACGGCGGGTGGTCAGTCGTCAGCGCCATGTGGGTCGAATGATAGGCCTGAATCGTTCCCAGGTCTTCCCAATACCCGTGGTGGCGGTGCGCCCGCAAACGCCCCTGCCCCATCAGCCGGGGCAACACCTGGGTGACAAGGTCATCCATGCTGGGTGTCTCACCCAGCAGCTCGTTCAGCACTTTCCACTGAAACAGGTAGATTCCCATGTTGGCCAAAAAGGGCCGGACCGGATCCTCGGGGTCCTGGCGGACCAGATCATCCAATTGCTCGCGCGATGGTTTTTCCACAAACCGCCGCACCCAGTTGCCCTGGTCCAGACTGACAGCCCCCATCCGGCGAACGCGGTTGGGTCCCACCGCGGTCACGCCGATGGTGCAGGCCGCCTTGCTGGCCCGGTGCCCCTGCACCATGGTCTCGAAATCCATCCGGTACAGTTGGTCGGCGGAAAGCACCAGCACATCGGTCACGCCCTCCCGGTCAGCGTAACGCATGTTTTGACGAAGCGCGTCGGCCGTGCCTCGGTACCAGTTGCTGGTCTCGTTGGTTTGCTGGGCGCTCAGCACCTCGACAAAACCGCCATGGAACGGGTCCATCTTGTAGGTGTTGCTGATGTGCCGGTGAAGGCTCACACTCTGGTACTGGGCCAGGATGAACACACTGCCCAGCCGGCTGTTCAGGCAGTTGCTCACCGGCACATCGATCAGGCGGTATTTGCCGGCGAGCGGAACCGCCGGCACGCTGCGGGACCGCGTGAGCGGGTAAAGCCCTCCACCCAGTCCGCCACCCAGAATAAAGCAGACCACATGGTCCATGCTGAGGCCCCGCATCAGGTTTGGTGGCCGAAAATCCCCGGCCTTTCCCACCTGTCATAAGGTACCGTCTTGGCCCCGTCGGGCCAATGCCCAGAAGGGTCAAGACGGTTGGGACTCAGGCTTCCAAAATCTCCAGCTCAGCGGACTTCTTGCTACTTCTCTTCTGCAACCCGGCCCGGACGTTCATTCGCAACCGGTTCAAGAGGGTTTTCACCGTCCCGATGGGTAATGGATTCTCATCGTTGGACATCTTTCGGGCAATCGCGCTAATCGTCCAGCCTTCGCCGTAATACAACTTCGCCAAGATCCGCTGGCGCAGGTCCAGTTCTTCCACCACCCGCCATACCTCCTCCAGGCAGGCCTTCCGTTCCGTCTCATCCACAAGCTCCTGGGCCGGGTCGTTCTCCCGCCCGGGGATCAGGTCAAAAATGTCCAAAGACCTGTCATTCGACGCCGAGGCCCACCAGCGGCGCTCCGGTCGTTCACGCTTCAAAAGGTTGTAGCCCAGCCTCCGGGTCATCACCCGCAGCCATTTGCGGATCGCACCGGGTTCTTCCAGGCTGTCCAGCTTCCGGTGTGCGCGGCACAAAACCTCCTGGCACAAGTCATCCGCCCTGCCCTCGCCTACCTCCACCCGGGCCCAACTCCGCACCGCCGGGCGCAAGCGCGTGAACAAATCGTTCCTCGCGTGAATGTCGCCTTTTTGCGCCAAAACCACAATCAAAGCCAAATTGTCTGTTCCAGCGGAGGCCATATCAGGCCCGGCCTTCCTCTTGGTTTTTTTAGCTGGGCATGAGGCTCCCGATCGGCTGGTTTCGGAAGGCCGGTGACGACCTTTCTTGGGTTGACGGGTTTGGGAGCGAGGCGCTTGCCGAGAGGGGGATCGCACGGGCATGATGGAAGTCTCCTGAAGGGCAGCGACGGGACCGGCCAATTGCCCTGCCGCTATTGATCATTCGCACCAACCTTTCCGAATTTTCGGGTCTGAGGCGGCAAATCCAAAAAACCTGTTTTTGTTAAAATGGGTAAATAAAAAAGTTTGGGAAATCAAATTCCATTTGTTGGCAGAAGGTCCCCCCGGCTCTAAAAAAAGGGAGTATCTGTCAACCCAAAGCCCGGGTGGGGTTTTCCATCCTCTGGTGAAAATCTGATCATGTCCGCTGACCAACAAGCTGATTTCGCCCTCATTGGCCTCGCCGTGATGGGCCAAAACCTCATCCTGAACATGAACGATCACGGCTTCACCGTGGTGGCATACAACCGCACCGTCAGCAAGGTGGATGATTTCCTGGCCCGCGAAGCCAAGGGCACCAAGGTGGTCGGCGCTCACTCCATCGCCGAGATGTGCGCCAAGCTCAAACGCCCCCGCCGCGTGATGATGCTGGTCAAGGCCGGTTCCGCCGTGGATGAATTCATCGCCCAAATCGTGCCGCACCTCGAGAAAGGGGACATCATCATCGATGGTGGCAACAGCCTGTTTGGCGACAGCGCCCGCCGCTGCAAGGAACTCGAGGCCAAGGGCATCCTGTTTGTCGGCACCGGTGTTTCCGGAGGCGAGGAGGGCGCCCGTCACGGCCCCAGCATCATGCCGGGCGGCAGTCCCGCCGCCTGGCCCCATGTGAAGGAAATCTTCCAGGCCGTCTCAGCCAAGGTGGAGGGGGGCGCCCCCTGCTGCGACTGGGTGGGCGAGGGGGGTGCCGGCCACTACGTGAAGATGGTGCACAACGGCATTGAATACGGCGACATGCAGCTCATCTGCGAGGCCTACCAGTTGATGCACGACGGCCTCGGCATGTCCAATGACGAGATTCACGGCGTCTTCGCCGAATGGAACAAGGGCGTGCTGGACAGCTACCTGATTGAGATCACCCGCGACATCTTAGGTTACAAGGATACCGACGGCAGCCACCTCGTCGACAAGATTCTCGACACCGCCGGACAGAAGGGCACCGGCAAATGGACCGTCATGGATTCCATGGAACTGGGCATGCCCGTCACCCTTATCGCCGAGGCGGTCTATTCCCGCTGCGTCTCCGCCCTGAAGGACGAGCGCGTCGCGGCCAGCAAGGTGCTCACCGGTCCCCCCGGCAAGATCAATGCCGCCGACAAAAAGGCCATGGTCTCAGACATCCACGACGCGCTCTACGCTTCCAAGATCATCAGCTACGCCCAGGGCTACATGCTCATGCGCGCCGCGGCCAAGGCCAACAACTGGAACCTCAATTACGGCGGCATCGCCCTGATGTGGCGCGGCGGCTGCATCATCCGCAGCCAGTTCCTGGGCAAGATCAAGGCTGCGTTCGACAAGAATCCCCACCTGGATAACCTGCTCCTCGACCCCTACTTTACCGGCGAAATCACCCGCAGCCAGGAGGGCTGGCGCAAGGCAATCGCCGCTGCCGTGGTGGCTGGAATCCCCGTGCCAGCCTTCTCCACTGCCTTGGCCTTCTTCGATGGCTACCGCTCAGGCCGCCTGCCTGCCAACCTGCTGCAGGCCCAGCGCGACTACTTCGGCGCCCACACCTATGAGCGCACCGACAAACCGCGCGGCCAATTCTTCCACACCAACTGGACCGGCCGCGGGGGCGACACCGCCAGCACCACCTACTCAGTCTGACACGGATCTGGTCGATCCGCTTTTCAATGGAAGAGGGCCCAACCATGCCGGTTGGGCCCCCTTTCTTCGCCAGCCAAATCGGCTTTCATCTGCCCCGAATCAAGACCCTTCCCCCACCACCAGACTCCCAGGCAGGCCCTGCACTGGCCACCCCTGCAGCAAAGCCGCCAGCGCCAGGGCAATTTTCCTTCCACCCGCGGTGGAAGGCTCAATGGGCGACTTGGCCGAATAATCTCCAGGCTCCTCGCAGACCAGACGCAGGTCCACCACAGCCAACCGCCGTCGCGCCGCCTCCTCCACGATCACATCGTTGTAATAACTCAGTG
>CAWUOE010000235.1:0-5745 GCA_963923355.1 uncultured Gemmataceae bacterium
CCGCCAGGGCCCGCCGGGTTCCCCCGCCATCCTGCCCCCTTGCCTGTCGCGCAGTGCCCGACAACGGCCGCCGGTCCAGTTCTGGACCGTTGGACCAGCCGCCGGGAGCTGTTTCGAGCTGGTATCTCATTTCTGGACCCGCTCCGGACGGAAGCGACGGTTCCGGCTGCCCCCTCACCACCTATAGAGGGGGCCGCCCGCGTATCTGTGTTTGAGACAGATTCGCAAGATGAGACTCATCTAAGACAGCAGATAAAGGCAGACAGGGAGTGGGTTTCCAGGGATCACGGGAGCGGCGGCCGGCCCCCCAACCCCTCGGAGACTGGACCGGATGACCGCGAAAACGACCGCCTGCCATCGGTGGGCCTGGCACGCAGCAGCAGCAGCGCACGACCGGATGAGGGCAGCCGTCAGGCGCGGGGCCTGGGAGCTGTCAGCACGGGAGATGAACACGGAGCGCCATCTCGACCAGCTGGCAGACCACCAGCGGACGCGGCAGATCCTGGCCAGCTGGGAGGTGCCGCCCTGTGCCCGCCGGTAGCCGGCGAGGGCCGGCCGGCCGCCGCCGGCCCCTCGCCGGCCCGGCCGGTGGCCGGCGGCGGGGCCCGGTGGACCGGCAACCTGGGCCCCTCGTTGTTCCTGACGGCTGTCGAGCGGCACGATGCAGCCGAACGGGGGCGCCGGGAGCTTGAGCGGATGGGCCGGGCCAACCTGCGGGCCCTGGGCCTCACGGCTGAGCAGAGGGCCCGGAACGATCTGGAGCCCCGCCAGACGGTCGCGGCCGGCATGATCGCCCCGACCGGCCGGTTCCGTGATCTGCTGATCGAGGGCCTGCGGGAAGGCGCCGCCGGGGGCGATGCCGCCACCCGTCGCCACTGTGCAGAGCATCTGGCCGGGCTGGCTGCTGACGGTCTTGATCCCGGCGCGAAATCAGCACACGGGGGCCCCGGCCACGGCTGGCGGGGCCTAACGACCGCTGGCAGGCGCTCCATCAGGGACGCGGGGGCCGTGTTGGACGATCACCGCGGAACGCTCGGCTTCTGGACCGTGACCCTCCCAGAGGCCGAAGCGGCGACGGCCACCCGTAGCCAGATCGCCACCTTCCAGTCGCGGCTGTTGTTCTTCGCCCGGCGGCTGATGATCCGGCGCGGGCTAGAGCCCCTGGCGCTGCTGGTGGCCGAGATCCACCCGCACCGCCGGGTTATGGACGGGGCCGCAGTGCCTCACTGGCATCTGATCGTGAAGGTCTCCGATGTTCCCTTCGCCCGCTGGCGAGCTGGAGTGGCGGACTGGCATCGGGTGGTCGATCTGGCGCATCGCGCAGCCTTTGGCCGGCGGCGAGGGCAGACCGCCGGCTGCCGGATGCTTCCGCAGCGGACCGGGGCCGCCCGGTATCTGGCCCCCTACATGGCCAAGGACCGGAGCCGGGTCGATCGGCTGGAGGGCACGCAACAAGGCCGGATGGTGCCGCGGCAGTGGTGGAGCTGGACCGGGGAACTCCGGGCCCTGGTGGCGGCCTGCCGTATCCGGCCGCCGGCACCTTTCCTGCGGTGGTGCTGCCGCTGGTGGCGGGAGCTGGTGGACCTGGGCGACGTGGTGAGCACCGAACTGATCCAGATCGGCGAGGACGGCCCGATCGTGGGGCGGTGGTTCGTCTGGGCCTCAGAGGCTGCGCTGGATCGAGCGATCGAAGCGTGGATCGCGGAGGAACTGGCCAGGCTTGACGACCTGCCACCGCCGGCCCGGCCGGTGAATCGAAGCATGGCGCCCCCCGCTTGAATGGCCCCACAGGGTGAGACAGAATGAGAGCGCACTTCGTTAGGCGATCACTGTGACCGCTCTCTCACTGTCCTCCATCCCCTCAGCCATCAACACCTACGAAAGACTCGCAGTATGGGCGATCCAAGCTCTCCAAAGCACCGCGAACGGTGTTGAGGTGAATGTTCGTGATGGAGAGGCGCAACAGCCCATCGCCCAGGCTCAGGTTGGCTTCACTGCGGATGGCGTTTTCAGGTTCGTTCTCAGTGCCTACATTCCGTGCGATCAGAACGAACTCAACAGCGGCAACGCCAAAACGTGGATGGCAGCGCAGGACGTCAGCAACGCAGCCCCCCATAGCAACCTGCTCAGCAACTGATGGCGAATTTGCTTGGCCCAGCCAGAGAAAGGGGGCCAGGTAGCCCCCCGTGGACGCTAGACCCTATGAAACCACCGAGCCCCGGAGCGCCGGGGCTCAGCCTGGGGGTGCCAAAAGGGGGCGCTCTGGTGAAGTGGAACCCTCCAGCGCCTGATCCCCTCCCGCCGCCGCCATTACTGGGCCCGGCCACCCTTGCCGGTCTTGCTACTGCAATACTTGGAAACCTCGCATGGGGGCGCATTAACGGCCGATCCCCAAAAACGACAAGTGTTCCCGGTAGCGCTACCACTATAAGGAACGTAGACGACAAGTGGGAAGACGGCGGAGCGTTTGCCGCCAGTGTTTATGCTTATGGGTTCCCAAGTTTTAACCCCACAGGAGTACATGCGTTACCGTTCGGATATGAAGCGAACGGCGGCATAGTGCCAATGCAGTTTCCAGATGGGCCACTGGAACACATAAGCCTATTATCAGCGCAAAATATCACCAGCCACCCGGCTCTCCCAAATAGCAAGGACCTCAAGGTAAGAATATTAGTCAAATACCAAGGGGGAAGCTCTAACGTATGGGTGATCTTCGGCCAGTATGGCCAATCCCACGAAATACGCATACGAAACCCGAAAGGGCCAAACGGCGAAGGTGAGAGCGGCAGCGTTACCCATTCGGCGCCAGGGCCAGACGTGGGCGGCAAGATGACCCAATCTCAGCTAACGCAATCAGCCGGCGCCGCTGGCGGCCTGATTGGTGTTGCTGGAGCCATCAACGGCAGGACGCCCGGCCCAAGTAACGGAGCCAGCAGAGTAGGTGCTACAGGCGCTGGCCAATCCTCCAACGCAGGTGGCGGGAATAATGCACAAAGCGGAACAATCAACAACGGGAAGCTAAGCAATAAAAACGGCGAAGTGACAAACCTATACGACAACAGAATCATAACCATTAACAACGATAACAGGCAATACAAAAACATAGACAATAGCCAGACCCTCAATAATGCCGGCGAGCTACAGCAGCAACAGCAGCCTGGGCCACAGACTACAAATAGGACCGTGCGTGTGTACAACGAAAAGGTATATGAATCAACCGACACAACAGGAGACCTCGACAAGATCGCAGAGGAAGTAGGAAGAATAGAAAAGAAAGTAGGCGATCTGTTAGAGCGGACCGATGCCGGAGAGCTATTCGGGAACTTAGGAGACTTGCTTGGTCTACTAACGCGAATCTGGGACTTCCTGACTGTTGACAGGGGCGGAGTGACCTACAGCATAACGGCGCCATGTGAGAAAGACGCAGACGGAAACCCCATAACGATAGAGCGCGAGATAGGAGACGCCGAGTATGGAGACGCTACGTGTGATCGCCTAGACGCTATAGCCGATCTCTTAGCCTTCATGATGGCCAGCAAGCACCGCACCTGCGCACCAATGGCAACGCAGCCAACCAACAATGTAACCATCACGGCCTACGAAGTAATGGAGGAATAGGAAAATGGTGAAGCGTAGGCCACTTGAAAAGAAACTCAGCTACCGGCTGCCGATCACTCCAGAGAACGAAGCCGCCATGCTGGCCAGTGTTGCGGAGCACTGGGACGGCTTCACCTGGGAGGCTGGACGCGTGATTGTGGCTTGGGTAAGCCCCAGCCATGGAACCGTGCAAGTCTGGGCCGTCGATCAGGAAGAAGGCGAAGGGGTTGTAAGGCATGCCCTGGCGCACATGCAAGTAGAAGAGGACCAAGGGGAGTGGGTCATCACGGAGAGCAGTAATCCCAGGTTTGGAAGAACCGGCACAGTAAGGGCAACGATTGCCGCCGTTCGTGCCGGTCCTCATGGTTCGACGCCCCACACCTACATGTTGGGCCAATGGTGATAGAATAGGCGCACATCTGGGGCCTTTCCATGTCTGCCCAACTTGACGCAATGAGTAGACAGACCGCCGCCCGGCTGCTACTCAAGGTCCAGCAGCTGCGGGCCCAGACAGCCGTAACCGATGCCCTTCTGCTTGATGGCAGCGACTGGGAGCACCCCCGGACCGCTGAGGCAGGCGCCAGGGCCGACACGCTGATGGGCACCCTCGAATCGCTGCTTGCGTACCGCGCCGGCCCCCAAGCGGAATGTGGGGCCCCTTAGGGTCGTGAAGCAAGGCGAGGACTTGTCAACCGTCAAGACCACAGGGAAACTGTCGGTAACTCGCCCCAAAAACGCATGGCGCAAGTCTGGCAGCAACGGATCGTCACCATTCCCTGGACGTATGGCGCAAGCCGGGGCACGGTCAAGATGGCACTCGGGACCGTGGACTTTCTCTCCCTTCCGCTCAACGCAACGGAAGTAGCACAGGTCTCCTATGGGGTGCCAACCAAAAGTGTCAGCAGGGAGATGTACCCCGGCGGCCCCCTGCTGACCTACAGCCGGCCTGGGCAAACCATCACCCGAACCGTGGGCGGGAACGTCAGCACTGCGAAAACCAACAACCGAATCGTTCTGGATGCAGGAAACGATGGCCAGGACACCATCTACGTGAGTGGTGATCGCCGGGCCTTTGTGCAATGGCTCAAGCAACACGCATCGATGGCTGAAGGAACGATCGAGGTGAAGACCTCGCGAGGCGTGACGCTTGCCGTGCTGGCACCTGCTTCACCTACGAACCTTTCCTGAACCGTCCACCCTTCTCTATTCCATCCGCCAGGTAACCATGGCTTTCTCCCCTACCCCCGCCCAAAAGGCCATGCTCCGTAAGGGGTCTTTCACCGGCATCGGTGCCGGTAAGACCTTCCGACTCTGGGGCACCCTGGGAACGCTGGACTACTTCGGATTCAGCATCGACGAGAACCCCACCGACCTCGAAGGCGCAGGCATCTCCCGATCTGTGACCCGTGCCGCCGGCAAGCGTTCCCGATGGCTTGGAGACAGCGTCAAGCAGTCGGTCGCGGCCCATACTGCAAACGTGGCGTTCTATCCGTCCCGACGTGGGACAGCTCTGCCGGGTTCCCCCATCGTTTTCGAGGACCTCACGAACAAGGAACGATGGACCCTCAACCTTGAAGGCGACATCGGGAGCCTTGTGGCCTATCTCACCAACAACCGGCCCCCCGTGGATGTGCAGCTTTACGGCAAGACCGGAAACCGCTATGTCGCCCCGATCCTGCACATCGACCCGAACGGCTGACGCTGAGAGGCTGAACCGATGTGGCGCCCCGTGGGTCTGGTGACGGTTACGGCATCGACCGTTGAGGTGCCCATCGGTTTCGTGGCGGCCCCCCTTCAAGGGGGCTTTCTGCCGCTGCGGATCAGCAGCAGCACCCCCGGCGGCCTGGTGCCGCTGTCGTTCGCCGTTCTGCGGGCGATCCCGGCCGCTGATGATGTGGGCCTCGCTGATGGCCGCTACTACCCGAACCCAGGCGAGAGCACGGTGATGATGGGCCCCGGCCTGGGTTCGCAGTTCGAGGGCACCCTGAAGATCAAGCCGCGAGGCTGGAACACCCGATGGCTGGCGGTTGGCCACCCAGCCAGCACCTGGCAGATCCAGGCGGAAGCGTGGGCCCCCACGGGCCAGACCTTGCCGCGCTTCGTGCCGGGTGGTTTCGTGCGTGGACTGCTGGGACTCATCGCCGGCCC
>CAWUOE010000236.1:0-5712 GCA_963923355.1 uncultured Gemmataceae bacterium
GGCGGAGGCGCGGCGACTGGCCCGGGTGTTCAACATGGAGGTTCTACTCCGTGACGGCTTTGACCCCACCGAGAAAAATCCAAGAACCCGGGAACAGGTGGTGGAGGAACTTGGTTTCGCCTGGCTTTCCGATTACCGGAGATTCGCGGACTCGCCCGAGGCCAGCCAGGTTCGGATGCTGATCGCCGAGGCGATAGTCGAGCAGTTGCGAAAGTTGGCGAAAACCCCGGCAAACCAGCGGGTGCGCGAGGACCGGTACGCGCAGATCCGCAGGCTGGTGCGCGACATCGAGCGTGGCGACAACGAGTACACAGAGAAGGCCCGCCGACTCAAGATCGCGATCATGCAGGACCAGGGGATTTTCAACCGCAAGATCGAGGACCTCAAGACTTTTGATGACTGCCTTGCCCGGGCCCAGTTTGAGTTGGTCCGCATGGCGGAGGAAATTGCTGAGTCGAAGGATCCCGCGGCGCGGCGTGCGGCCGAACAAAAACGGCAGGCTAGCGCGCTGGATGCACTGCGCCGTGGAATCCAACTGGAACAATCGGCTCCAGAGAAACAGCGTGGATCTTCCGAGGAATTGAATCAGGCCAAATACACGCGGGTGTTCCTGGCCAATTCGCTTGGACTGCACGACGAGTCGATACGCCAGGGGGAAGAATTCGCGAGGAACGATCCCCGGCCCTCCCAGGCCATCATGGCAGGGGCTGTGGCATTGCAGAGTCATCTGGCTGTGATGGAGGAGACCCGCCGAAAAATCGCCAGCCTGGATGGCATGGAGAAAGGCGGGCAAAAGGTGGATGCAGCCCAAAAGCAATCAGCGAGAAAAAACTTGCAAGACGCCACAGCGGCCATGGTTCGATTCGCCGAATATCTGGCCGCCCGTTGGCCTGAGGAGGAACTGGCGAACACCTGTCGGCTGCAAATTGGTTTGTCCCATATCCGGTCGGGCAAGTTTGCCGAAGCCCTTCCAGTGTTAGGCGCTATTCCCAAGGAATCGCGTTCCAAGCCTTCCGCCCTGATGCAATCGGCACTGGTGCATTATCAATTGGCGGAAGGCAAATCCTCCGACCCATCCGCGAAAGCGGTTGAGATCGCGCGGGCGGTAGAGCTTCTGAAGCAGATCCCGCCCTTGGCGGATGTATCTGACAAGTCGCTGGCGGACAACTTCCTCCAGTCTCGTCTGCGTTTGGCGAGTGAGTTTTACAGCGGGAAAAACTTTCAGGCCTTGTCGGGTGTGCTGGCTGAACTGGATGGTGTGCGGGGCAGACTCGATGAGGAAAGCCGCAACGCCTACGGGGCATTGTTTCAACGGGCCGATCTGTACTCCGTGGTGCTGGCAATGACCCGCGCCAATGAGGCGAAGGACCCGGCGGCCCAGGCGGATATCCTGGACCAGGGAGTGGTTCGGCTGGCCAAAGCCAAAAGCACCCTGAACGCCAAACCCACAATTGCCAGCTTTTTAGAGAAGGCCCTAACAGCCGCGGTGATTGCCAACCGTCCAGAAATGTCTGCCCGGGTGTTGACCACCGGTGTGGATTTGGCGGGGGCACCTCCCCAGGATGAGGATTGCCAGAACCTGGCTCGCGTGTTGCTTTCTTCAGCAAGGCGGGTCCTTTCGCAGACTTTGTCCCCGCAGGAGGGACAGCGTTGGGAGCGGGCCGCCCATTTGTCTGGTGTTATGGCCAAGGTTCCGGGTGGAATTCTGACGAGTGACAGCACGCGCCGTTTGTTGGCAAGCGCGCATGAGGCCGTGGGCGCTGCCAGCAAGGACGGAACCGCAGAATTTGAAAAGGCACTGAAAATTCTGGAACCCGTTGCCAAGCCTCTGCTGGAAAAACCCGCCGAACTGCAAGGCAACCGGGACAAGCAGATTCTGGTCGTGAACTACCTGAGACTGCTGCGATTGACTGGCCAAGTGGAATTGGAGCGGGCCCATTTGACGAAAGCAGCCGAGGCCGGCGGTTGGGGAGCCCGGAGCATGGATGTGGCGCTGGAGGACGTTCATGCGCTGATCGCAGAGAAGAAATTCGGTCTGGCCACCCGGAAAGTCAAACCGATTGTGGATCAATTAGAACCTAAAATTCAGGGGATTGGAGGCAATCCGGGCCAGGCCGAGCGGTCCATGCTGGATCGTTACACCGAGGCTGCAGCCCTGCAGATTGTCGCTTACGAGAATTACGGGCGAACGAACAAGGACAGCCAGTCTTCCCTTCGCGCGGCCGCACTGATGGCCGATTTGGAAAAGCGTCCCTGGTACCCCCAGGCCAATGAGGTCTGGGTTCGTCGCCTGGTCCGTTTGGCGACTGAGAACCCAGAATTCCAAGCGAATTGTGACAAATTCCGAAAGGGGAAATAGGTGATGGAATCCTTTCCAACGCGCTCCCTGTTTCGACTGGTTGCCATGATTGTGGTATTGGCGAATGGCTCCAGTCCGCTGATGGGGCAGGATGTGGTCCGATATGCCCAGCCAGGCAAAGGGGCATCCTGGCAGGAGTTATCCGGGGTGATTGAGAAGGAAGGCCCAGCGGGGATTCAAATCAAATCAAGAGACAAGACAACATTGATCCCGGCCGAGGATATTGTCCTGGTCCAGTACAAGCACCCGAATCTTCTCGCGGTCGATTTTCGTGCAGCCCAAGACAGGATCAGCCAGGCTTTGGCGGCGCCAGCGGGCCAGCAGGCTGAAAAAATCAAGCAGGCACGTGATGCGGCGGACAAGTTGGCCGAAAAGGCCGGCAACGATGGTCCAGTTGCCCGGTACGCGACCTGGCAGGTCGCTCTCTCGCGCTTTGCGGAAGCCAAAGGCAATGGCAAGCATACTGAGGCTGTGTCGATTCTGGAACGGGCCGCGACTGCGACCCGGGGAGGCTGGGAGGAAATTCAGGCGATGCGCCTGCTGGTGGAACAGCAGCAATTACTGGGGCAAGCCACGAGTGGAACCTTGGAAAAATGGTCGCGAATCCCAGGGCTTGCCGTGGAGTACCAATCGACGATTCAGAACCGCTTGAGGCTGGCCAAAATCCGCGAAGGCAAAGGGAGTGAGGTTGGTTCCGATTTGGCCAAATCCACCGGGGAGGATCCGGCCAAATCGGTGTTGTTGGAATTGAGCCGTCTGGTGGCCGGCCCCCTGGATCCCGCCAAATTGAAGCAAACACGATTGGCCCTGGCCAGACTTGGGTCCCAACCGGCTGAACGAGTCGGGCAAGTGGATGAGGTTTTGTTGGCCGGGTGCGGGGCGGTTTTGGGAAATTACCTGATGGCGCAAAAAAAACCGGAGGAGGCTCTCTGGGAATGGGTGAGAGTGGAGGCTCAATATTCCAGGAACAAAGCTGAACTGGCCGAGGCGTTGTTTCAACTGAGCAGCCTGTATGAAAGCCAACTGCAAAATCCTGCCCGAGCGGCTGAATGTGCGGAACGGCTCCAGGGGCGAGAATTTGCCGGCTCGATCTGGGCCAAAAAATAAGGCCAATCTATCGCAAAATAAAAGTGGCCACTCATTGCCCCACTTGCCCCCTCGCCCCTACTGGAAAATTGATGAATTGAGTGCTAAATTTCAATCAATCGGGGCAGTAGCTCAATTGGTAGAGCGCAGCGTTCGCAATGCTGAGGTCGAGGGTTCGACTCCCTTCTGCTCCACTGGCTGAAAACCCCTGAGAAATCAGGGGTTTTTTCTTGAAAGTGCATAAGCCCCAACATCCTTGGCTGTGGTTGAATTTTGACCAACCTTTTTGAGCAAGTTTGGTAGTAAAGCAACGTTGGTTCAAGCCGCCCGGGATGCCTTGGAGGTATTTTGATTCGTGCTTTGGGGTTGGGTTACAACGGTGTCGGGCAACCGTTCCGCTTGATCCTGAGGTTCCGGACCCATCCACCGGGCGATGGCAATGTATGCGACCAAAACCAACGCCAAGGGAACTAGGTTTGCCGGTTCGGTGATTGCCAAGCCGACAAAAACCACAATTACCAAGGCCCAAATCAGGAATACCGGGCCGCGATCAGAATGGTGAGAATCCATGGCTGGCCTCCCCAAAATCAATTGATCAGGCCAAAACTATTTGTTCTTGATCGGTCAACAGATAAGACCATCTGTGGGAAAAATCAATCCATATATTTTAGTTATCTTATAATATACAAAAATATTTAGAGAGAGTTAGCCCTGTCTCATTTGGGGTCCTGCCACCTCAGGTCCCTTGTGCTTGATGCGATTTTGTTCGTCCACAAAAAGGACAATGGGTTTGAATTTTCTGGCCTCGTTCTCCTCCATCCAAACAAACGTGGCAACGATGATTCGATCGTCCGGTTTGCACAAATGCGCCGCGGCGCCGTTGACGCTCATTTCACCGATATCTGGCGGCCCCTCGATCGCGTAGGTGGCGAAGCGGGTCCCGCGGGTCACATTCCAAACCTGAACCTCTTCCCCGGGAAGGATATCCGCCGCCTTCAGCAGCAACGGGTCCATCGACAGGCTGCCTTCATAATCGACATTGGCATGGGTCACACGGGCTCGGTGAATCTTGGATTTGAGCATCGAGCGGAAACGGCTGGAGCCGGCTGACATGACTTCACCTCGAATGGTGCCGGCTGGCACATTTTCATGGCTCCAGGACACCCTTTTTGCCATCGTAGGGCAGATTGCTGGCGGAAAGGTAGCCGATTTTCAGGGATTGCTGCAACGCAACCGCTTCGGGACTCCAACTCTTGGGTGGTGGGAAGGCGATTTCCGAACGGACCTCCACATGGCCATCCAGAAATACCACGTTGGCCTGACCGGAGGCGTGACGGAAGTGGGTGGTCGGTTGCGGGGTTCCGGCCTCGGTGGTGTAGGGTGCCGCGAGCGCGAAGGACTCCTGCGCATTCGGTTTCGGCCAAGTGCTGATGAGGGCCGAGTCTGCAAATACGATTGTGTTGCCTGTTTCGGAAAAATCGGCCATGCGCCTTGTCACCGCCCGGGGAGTGTTCCAGTTGGGGGAAACCCAGTAGGTTGTGCCCAGACAACGGTTGTACCCGTATCCTCCGGTCAATCCGTTATAGAGCTTGGTTAGTTGGCCTGAGGGAAGGCTTGGGCACTGGAGGACCTTGTTGTTGGCCTCATAGTAAGGAGAAAGTGATCCTTCCAGCGGATTGACCTGGCTTTGTGGATCAACTGAGCCGAACCAGTAAGTGGTGGTGTAAGGCCAAACTGACGGGCTGGGAGTGCTGAAGCTGGCAGGCAATTTGAAGTGGGTTGACTCATAATTGGCGACCGCCAGGCCCAACTGTTTCACATTGTTGGCGCATTGGATGCGGTTGGCTGCTTCCCTGACTTTCTGAACAGCCGGAACCAGTAGTCCAACCAGAACCGCAATGATGGCAATGACCACCAGGAGTTCGATCAGGGTGAAACCTCGTGTCCGGCTGGCGGGTTGGATGAAAGTCCTGTGCATGTGAACTCCGACTTCGCCGGTTCCGGGCGATGGGGTGGGGACTCTGGCACAAAATGGTTGGGAGTTTCGGCACTAAGGCCGAGGGATCCCAAGCCACCCGGTGCCGGGGCGACCCTGGAAAAATTGGGACAGGCAGGTCTTCTGGCTTCCGGATTATGTGGCTTGCCTTTTCAGGCGATCCAAAGCATTTCAACCTTCCCGGGAAAAACCCAGTGGCGCGGTTTGTGTACCGCTTGAAATGCTCGAATCCGGTTACAGCGGCGGCCCCGCGACGGATTCACACCGTCTT
>CAWUOE010000237.1:0-5700 GCA_963923355.1 uncultured Gemmataceae bacterium
CGAGCATTTTGCTTCTGGAAAAAGACAAGGTCCAGCTCCTGTGCGATCAAGCTTCTTCAAAAGGCACCAAGGTCACCATCGCCAATCACCTTTGTCCCGGCAACCTGGTTGTTTCAGGTAGTATTTCAGCTGTCGAAGAAACTGAACGGCTTGCTCAGGCCTCTGGTGGCAAGGCGGTGCGATTATCGGTGGCAGGAGCCTTCCACACACATTTCATGCAACCGGCACAGGAACGTCTATCAAAAGCTTTGGATCAAACAGAGATTCGCCCGCCGCAAATTCCAGTCTGGTCGAACGTAACCGGCAAAAAACACGAAAGCCCCTCACAGATCCGGCAACTACTTTCCCGTCAGGTTGTTGAACCTGTCCTTTGGGATCAATTGGTTCAAGACATACTGGCCGAGAATGTGACATCCTTTTACGAGGTTGGCCCTGGTAAAGTCTTGGCCGGTTTGTTGAAGCGGATCAACCGAAAGGCAACCTGCCAGGGAATACAGGCTTGAGTTGAGAGCTTGCCACTTCTTTTTGTCCCGCTTCCGAATAAGAAAGAAGGCTGATTGAGTCTGAGCAACGAAAAACACCAAATTTGGATTTACATCTTGGAAGTTTGCAAAGATTTTTGTTAATTCCGAGATCTATTGCCCGTATTGAACTGTTTTGAATTTCAGGAGGAGTCAACTGTGGACGCTGAATCAGTCGAAGCCAAGGTGTTCAACATCGTGAGTGAAGCTTTGGCGGTGAACAAGGAAGAGATCAAAAAGGAAAGCAGGTTCCAGGATGATTTGGGGGCCGATTCCCTTGATTTGGTTGAACTGATCATGATGTTTGAAGAGGAGTTCAATATCCAAATTCCGGAAGATCACATCGAAAAAATCAAGACTGTTGGAGAAGCAACGGATTACATCAAGACCCACCTCAAGGGCTGATTTCATTTTTTCCTTTGCCGGTAGGTGTTCTCCATGCGGCGCGTTGTTGTCACCGGGCTTGGTACCGTCAATCCATTAGCCAATTCCGTTTCAGGATTTTGGAACGGGGTCTTAGATGGCAAAAGTGGAATTAGTGCCATAGCCCAATTTGACACTTCCGCATTCAAAGTCCACTTTGGCGGAGAGGTCAGAAATCTTGAATTGGAGCCTTGGCTGGATTCAAAGAATATTCGCCGACTGGACCAGTATGCCCAATTTGCCTTGGCAGCAGCCAAGGAGGCCATGGACGACAGTGGCCTAGATATGTCCAAGGAGGATCCCTTCCGCTGCGGGGTCATAGTTGGAAGCGGTGTGGGGGGTCTTCATGAATTTGAGGATCAACATCGCAAATACATAGAAAAAGGCCCTGATCGAATCGGCCCTTTTGTCATCCCGAAGATGATTCCTAACTCTGGCAGCGGCAACGTTTCGATCCAATTCGGCTTTAAAGGCCCCAACACGGCTGTTTCCACAGCTTGTGCCAGCGGTGCGCATTCCCTCGCCGACGCCATGCGGCTTATCCGCGACAATCAAGCGGATGTGATGCTTGCAGGAGGCTCGGAATCTGCCATCACCCCCATGGGATTGGGTGGTTTTATTGCCGCAAAAGCACTTTCCTCCAGAAATGACGATCCAAAAACCGCGAGCCGTCCGTTTGATGCTGATCGGGATGGATTTGTACTATCCGAAGGGGCCGGAGTGCTGGTTTTGGAGGAATACGAGCACGCAAAGCGCAGGGGGGCCAAGATATACGCCGAAATCCTTGGGGCAGGTTGCACTGCGGATGCCTTCCATATCACAGCCCCGGACCCCTCAGGAGCAGGTGCCTGTCGTGCCATGCTGGGCGCCATTTCGGACGCAAAAACAAATCTGGATGAAATTGGATACATCAACGCCCACGGAACCAGCACCAACGCCGGTGATGAGGCTGAAACCAAGGCTATTAAAGCAGTTTTCGGGGAACAAGCTTTCAAGATTCCAGTCAGTAGCACCAAGAGTATGATCGGTCACACCTTGGGAGCATCTGGTGGCATAGAGGCAATCGTTTGCTGTCTTTCTTTAAGTGAAGGAAAACTCCACCCCACCATCAACCAATTCACCAAGGATCCGGCCTGCGATTTGGATTACATTCCCAATTTTGCGCGTGATGCGAAAGTAAAACGCGTTCTTTCCAACAGCTTCGGGTTTGGTGGCCACAACGCTTGTTTGGTATTTGGTTCCGTTTGAAAACAAATGGAATCTCCAATTCTTACTTAAACAGTTGAAATTTTCGAATTCCAACAAACAAGCGCGACGGTCAGGGGGATCAATCCAATGGGCAAGCAGATAACCTACGCATTTTTTCGTAAAAACTGCAAAACTTGTGAAAGAGCTTTAGCTCATTTAGAGGGCTTGAAACTGCAATTGCCGCCATCCGCCGAAGATGCCCGGAAAATTCGCAAAAGCCAAGATGAAATGGTTTCCTTGGCCCGCCAATTCAAAAAAATCATTTCTGTCAAAGGTTCCAAATTAGTGGAGTGTGACATTCAAGTAGAGAACCCAACACCAGCAGCCATTTTGGGTCTTCTAGCTGGCCCCTCTGGCAACTTGCGCGCTCCAACTATCGCTGCCGGTAAGACATTATTGGTTGGCTTCCATCCAGAAGCCTACGATCAACTACTTTCCTGATATGCCGCCCCATCCTGTAAGTTTCGAACGAATCTACCAGGAAAAGCATTTCCACGAATTGCAGGCTCGCAAAAGAGCTTCCCATCCGGGCTACCTTGAGAGCCTTGTCCAAAACGATCAAGTTTACCTCGGTCATGCTTCTTGGATTCGCCCGGGAATGGAAGCCCTTGGAAATATTCAAGGTAAAGCCATTCTTGATTGGGGATGCGGGCACGGAATGGCCAGCGTCTGCTTGGCTCGAAAAGGTGCCAATGTTTATTCACTGGAACTTTCTCATGGATATTCCCTGGAAACCTTCGCCAGGGCCAAAGCCAACAACTCAATAGAAAAAGTCCACCCAGTCGAGGGCGATGCCAGCAGGCTCCCCTTCAAAAACGAATGCTTCGACGGAATATGGGGCAACGCAATCCTCCACCATTTGGATTGCAAACAAGCCGCGATTGAACTGGACAGGGTGCTCAAACCCAAAGGCGTCTTGATCCTTTGTGACCCCTGGCAAAATTCAAGGTTGGTACGTTGGATCAGGGATTATCTGCCCTATCCAGGAAAGGATCGAACCAAAGATGAAAAACCACTCAATGAGCCTGATTTGGAGTCCTTTCGTACCGTTTTTCCGAAAATTGAAATATCGTTCTGGGATTTGTTCGGGGCACTAGGCCGCTTCATTCCCTTAGGCCCCTTGACCCAACCGGTTCGCAAATTGGATCATTTTTTAATCAACAGCTTTCCCGGTTTTGCCAAGACTGCCCGCTATGTCATGATCAAGGCGATCAAGGAATAAAACGGCCAAACTCCTTTTTCCCCAAACCCAATTGGGCACCGCGGCTATGTCCGAAACTGAAAAAGGGAAGCAACACCAACCGGCCCGGTGGGTCCTTATTGTGCTTGTTTCAGGTTTGGCTAGTGTGATTTTGGGCGACGAATTAGGGTCTCAAATCAGACAATTAACAAACAAAAGAAATACTTCTGCTTGGGTGGATTTGAATCAGCATCAATGGGACCCTAACAAAGCGAGCCGGGCTGAATTGGAATTGATTCCGGGCATAGGCCCCACGCTGGCACAAAACATCCTGGACGCTCGAAAGACTCAACACTTTAAGAGCATAGAAGATCTAGGAAAAATCAAGGGCTTCGGTCCCCAAAGATTAGGACTTATGGGGCCTTGGCTTCAATTCCCTGAGGAAAAAAAGGAAGCCAAACAGCAGCCATTCATAGACCAAAACAGGTTGAGCGACACAAAAGATATTGATGCAAAAACCGGTTCCGCCAAAAAATTGGATCCCAACCTGGCCTCCGCAGAGGACCTGCAAAACATCCCAGGTATTGGCCCCAAAATGGCCAAGAAAATTATCGATGAAAGGCTGAAGAAAAAATTTGAATCCGTTGAAGACTTGATCCGCGTGCAGGGTATCGGCCCCAAAAATATCGAGAAGCTTCGACCTTTTCTCAGTGTTGCCCCTTAGAATTAGGTCTGTACTTTCAAAGTCTTTGGGAGAAAAACCAAGATGGCGGAATTCCGCCTCAGCAGTCCGTTTGAACCGGGTGGAGACCAACCAGCCGCCATTGAAAAAATCGTCGATGGATTCCGGTCTGGGAAAAGCAGCATGGTCTTGCTCGGGGCGACCGGAACAGGCAAAACCTTCACAGCATCCAATGTGATTGCCACTCTAAGGAAGCCGACCCTGGTCCTTGCCCACAACAAAACCCTTGCCGCACAACTTTACAAGGAATTCAAAGGTTTTTTCCCTGAAAATGCAGTCCATTACTTTGTCAGCTATTACGACTACTACCAACCCGAAGCATACATTCCCCAGCGTGATATCTACATCGAAAAGGATGCCCTGATCAATGAAAACATCGATCGACTCCGGCTTGCGGCAACCAGTGCCCTAGTCAGCCGCAGCGATGTGATCATCGTCGCCAGCGTTTCATGCATTTACGGTTTGGGATCCCCCAGCGATTACAAGCGGATGATGATTCATGTCCAAAAAGGCAATATTGTCGCACGGAACGACCTGTTACTGAAACTGGTGGATATTCAATACGAGCGCAACGATATTTCTTTCACACGAGGAAAATTCCGTGTCCGCGGTGATGTGATCGATGTGTGGCCTGCATACGAGGAATTCGGACTACGTATCGAGTTGTTCGGCGACGAGATTGACGCATTATCGGTAATCAACCCATTAACCGGTCAAAACCTAAGGTCGGAGGAAGAACTATACATCTATCCCGCCAAGCACTTCGTCACTCCCGAGGATCGGGTCAAGTTGGCAGTTGAAGGCATTCAGGGAGAGCTGGAGGCTCGTCTTGCCCAGTTGAAATCGGAGGGCAAGCTTTTGGAGGCCCAACGTCTGGCAGCCAGAACCCGATTCGATATCGAAATGCTCCTGGAAACCGGTCACTGCAATGGTGTCGAAAATTACGCCCGCTGGTTCAGCGGGCGTAATCCAGGCGAACCACCCTACACCCTCATAGATTTCTTTCCAGAAGATTTTGTCACCGTTGTGGACGAGTCCCACGTCACCTTGCCCCAGGTACGCGGAATGTTCGCTGGAGACCACAGTCGCAAATCAACGCTTGTTGAGCATGGATTCAGGCTGCCCAGCGCGATGGATAACAGGCCCTTGCGTTTCGATGAATGGGAAAAGCGTTGCAAACAGGTCTTGTTCATGTCAGCAACACCCGGCGACTATGAATTGAACCGGACCGGTGGTGAATTCGTCGAGCAGATCATACGTCCCACGGGCCTTGTTGATCCGGAAATTGAAGTCAGGCCAGCTCTCGGCCAAGTCCAAGACCTAGCCAAGGAAATCCAATCGAGAGCGCAAGCAAAGGAAAGGATCCTTTGCACCACCCTGACCAAACGGATGGCGGAAGACCTTACCAATTATTTCAAAGAGACCGGAATCCGATGCAAATGGCTTCACAGCGAGTTGGATGCCATCGAGCGGATCCAGATCATCCGGGAATTGCGTGAAGGCGCTTTTGACGCCTTGGTAGGCGTCAATCTACTGAGGGAGGGGCTGGACCTCCCTGAAGTTTCCTTGGTGGCAATTCTTGACGC
>CAWUOE010000238.1:0-5658 GCA_963923355.1 uncultured Gemmataceae bacterium
CCAAGGAACGGGTGAAGCGCCATCACCTGAAGCTGTACCCCAGTGTGGCGGAGGCACTGACCCTGGGAACGGGGAAACTGGCTGTGGATGGGGTGGTCATCATTGGCGAGCATGGCAACTATCCCAAGAGCGACAAGGGAATGGTGTTGTACCCCCGGTACCAGTGGTTCAAGGAGGTGGTGAAGGTTTTTGAGCAAAGCGGCCGCTCCGTGCCTGTTTTCAATGACAAGCACCTGTCCACGCGTTGGCCCGAGTGCCGGGAGATGGTGGACGACGCGCGGCGCCTGGGTTTCGCTTTTCTGGCCGGATCATCGTTGCCGGTGACCCGGCGTATCCCTCAGACGGAGGTGCCCTCGGGAGCCGAACTCACGGAAAGCCTGTGCGTGGCCTACGGAGGTGTGGACAGCTACGATTTTCACGCTTTCGAGACGGCGCAATGCATGGCCGAGCGGCGCAAAGGGGGCGAAAAGGGTGTGGTGTCGGTACGGGCGCTAAAGAACGAGGCGGTTTATGCCGAGTTGGCGAGGCCCGGGAGGGAGACCACCCGCGCATTGTTTGTCACCGCCCTGAACCGCAGCCACAACCTGCCTGCAGCCGACGGATATGTGACAGACCCGGTCACTTTGGCATGGGCCCAAGACCAACTGAAATCCATCACCGGCTTTTTCTTCGAGCATGAGGGCGGGTTCCGGAGTGCGTCCTTCCTGACGGGGGTGCGGGATTTCACCTGGGCAGGCCAATTGGCGGGCCAGTCAGACCCGATGTCCTGCGTGTTTCACCTACCCATGCCGAAGCATGGTTCCACCACGGCGGATTTCTTCCATCCGCTTTGCCGGCAGATCGAGGAGATGGTGCTCACGGGTCGAACTCCGGTGCCGGTGGAGAGGACGCTACTGACTTCGGGCATGGTGATCGCTGGAGTGGACAGTCTGGCGGCCCGTGGTGAGGCGGTGGAGACGCCACACTTGCGGTTTGGTTACCAGGCGCCGACGGAATCGCTTTACTGGCGGGATTGACCAAGAATCTGGAAAGGCCCCGACCATGCTTTTGCATGAAATGACCTGGCCACGAGTGGCCGCGCTGGACCGGCGAACGCCGGTGGTGATACCGATTGCCGCGCTGGAGCAGCACGGACATCACCTGCCTGTTTTCACCGACAGCATGCTGGCCGGGGAAATAGCCCGACGCGTCCACACTTCGCTGGGCGACCGGATTCTGATGGCGCCGCTGATGTGGCTGGGCAACTCGGAGCATCATCTGGATTTTTCGGGGACGATGAGCGCGGCACCGCGAACCTACCTGGACCTGTTGAAGGAGATGGCCCGGAATTTTTTGAAGCATGGTTTCCGGCGGATCGTCTTTCTGAACGGTCACGGCGGCAACATGGTGCCGGCGCAGCAGGCCCTGTTTGAATTGCGGCAGGAGACCCGGGACGACCCCGCGCCGCTGTTGTTACATGCAACCTACTGGGCGTTGGGTGAGGCCGGGAGGCCGATGGCCGAAATGATTCCTGAGTTGATCCAGAATGAAATGGGTCACGCCTGCGAGTGGGAGACCTCGATGATGCTGGCCCTGCATCGCCACCTTGTGGGGGAGTACCAATCGCTGCCCACCGTTCCGTTCGGACGGCCCTTCAGCCCAGCGCATCGCGCCTGGATCACCCGGGAAAGGACCACGCCCGGCTACATCGGCTCGCCTTCGGCAGCTTCGGCGCTGAAAGGCGAACAACTTTTTGCCGTGTTTTCCAGCCAGGTGGCCAGCTTGCTGGAGCGGGTGATCGCATGGGATGGTGAATCCTGGGACGGATGATCCACCCGAAGACAAGTTCCAAAAAGGACATTGCCTGAAGAAATACCCTGGGGGATCCCACTCGAACCGGAGATGAACAACCGTTGTTCCCAGCCATCCAGCAGGATGGAGATGCCATCGCTATCGAGCGGAGTATCGTTGAACAGCCTTTTCAGATTGACCAGGGCTTCCAGTTCGTAGCCCTCTGCCATGGCTGGCCTCCCTTGTGTTATCAGGCCCGAACCCGAAAAATTCCCACCTCTCGCGCGTATTCAGGATATGCGAAGCGGACGGGAGGGGTGCCATGGGCAAGTGTGGGTTCAAGCTGGTGATTGAAAAACCCAAAGCGCGGCTGACCTTCGCCGCAGCCACCCGGGTGCGTCCCTCCAAAAAGGTGGCGAAGCGTCATTCCAGAACCCGCAAGTATAGTCCGGTTCATGGTTTGTGATATTTGGACAAACCGGCCCAGAGCGAGGGCTGTCTGAGGTTTGTCCGTAAACTGAAAATGGGACCCTGCTTGTGCTTGCCCGGGAGAAAGTCGTGGCTTTCAAGTTTTTGCACACCGCTGATTGGCAATTGGGAAAGCCCTATGGCTGGGTCACCTCCCCGGAACAGCAGAACCGGCTGCGCGACGCGCGGTTTGACGCGATTGACCGATTGGGTGACCTGGCGCGCACCGAAGGTGCCAAGGTGGTGCTGGTTGCGGGCGATGTGTTTGATTCGGACCGACCCGGGGCCAACACCATCGTCACAGCGCTGGGCAGGATCGGCCGAATGGGGATGCCAGTTTTGCTGATTCCCGGCAACCATGACCATGGCGGGCCCGGATCGCTCTGGGAGACCCGGGAATTCAACGAGCAGAGCCGGCGACTGGCCCCCAACCTGCAGGTGTTAACCGAATGCCGACCGGTGGAGATTGAGGGGGCGGTGGTGCTGCCTTGCCCACTGCTGAAGCGGATGGAAAACTCGGACACGACCGCGTGGATTCGGCATTTGTCGCCGGAGACCTGGGAGTCGTTTGGAGGCAGGCCGCGGATTGTACTGGCCCATGGTTCGGTGCGGGAGTTCGGTTCAGGCGCAGGCGATGGGGAAGCCCCCAACCAGATCAACCTGTCGCAATTGCCAACTGGCGAGATTGACTATGTGGCACTGGGAGACTGGCACGGGGTGAAACAAGTGGGCCCGCAGGCGTGGTATTCGGGAACGCCGGAGATAGACCGTTTTCCCAAAGGGGCTGACAACCGGCCCGGGCACTGCCTGACCGTCACAGCAAACCGGTCCGGCCTTCCCAAGGTGGAGGAGCATCGCACCACCGGCAAGATCTGGCATCAGCTTGAGCGCCAAGTTCACTCTGGCGAGGAACTGGATGCCCTGGAACTGGAGTTCCGTGAGCTGGTGGGTTCGCGCGTCAACGATCTTTTGATGGAGTTGGAAATTTCCGGCTCCTTGGGTCTGGAGGGACGGGAACGATTGGAACGGATGCTTGAGTCGATGCGGCCGGCGCTGATCGCGCTGGATGTGCGTGACCGTGTGAGCGTGAGCCCCACCGAAGCGGAAATCGAGGCCCTGACCTGCCGTGCCACGGATCCATTGATTCGGACGGTGGCCGGGCGGCTTCTGGACCGGTACCGCGGGGCATCTGGGGATGAGGGCGCGGCCGCCCTGTCTGCCCTGCGAGACCTGCACGCGCTTGCCTGCAACGCCTGAGCTGCTGGGCAAGATCCACCCCACCGAGATAACGAGACATCCATGAAACTGCTCACCGCGCATGTCCGCCATTTTCGAATCATTCGGGATAGTGGCCCGCTGGAGCTGGAATCGCCCTCGGGGCTTGCCATTCTGGGGGCACCGAACGAGTCGGGGAAGAGCACCCTGGTCGAGGCGATCCACACCTGCCTGTTTGTGGCATATCGCACCGGTGGTGAGGCTTTCCTGAGCAGGATCCGGCCCAAACCCGCCACCGGCGAGCCCACGGAAGTGATCGTTGAATTCGAAGCCACTGGTGGAAAATACCGCCTGCGCAAGCTGTTCAAGGGTGGGAAGAACTCGGTTGCGGACCTGACCTTGCCCGGGGGCAACACCCTTTCAGGCGACGACGCGGAGAAACGGCTGGGGGAATTGACGGGTCATACGCCCGGCAACGCGGCCAACCGTGAGAAAGCCTGGGCGCACCTGTGGGTTTGGCAGGGAGTCGCGGGGGATGATCCCCTGGGTGAAAGCCTTCCCAAGGACCGGCTGGAGCAACGCTTGGCCCGGGAAGGGGCCGGCGGCGTGCTGCGTAGCGAAAACGACAGCCGGGTGAAGACCCGGGTGGAGGCGCTTTGGGGGGAGACCTTCACGGCTAACAACAGGGTGCGCGCCAATTCGGACCTGCAGAAAGCCGAAGTGGCCATGGAGGAGGCCAAGCGCAGGCATTCCGCCGCCGTGGCGGAGCTGGAACGACTGGAGGCCGACATCGCGGCTAAAGTGGATGCCCAAAGAAGGATTGAAGAAGCAAACCAGGGGCTCTTACGGGTGGAGCCTGAATGGGATAAGGCCCAACAGCAGGCGGAAACGCTGATCACCCTGAAGGGCCAGCATGAGGATGCCAAGCGCCAGTTGGAGGCCGCCTCCCAGTCACTGGCCATGCTGGTCAGGGCGGATCAGGAGATCGTGGAAAAACAAAACCGTGCCGCCACCCTGCGCCGAGCCATGGAGCCCGCCGCGGGGGAGGTGCAGGCCTTGTTGGAGCAGGTGCGCGCCGCCGAGGCTCGGCAAAGCGGTTTGCAGGAGGAAACGAGCCAAGCGACCCGCGCCGAGGTGATGGCTCGACGGCAACGTGAACTGGCCCAAGCCTGCGCCGACCTGCTGGAACATGAGAAAAATCTGACACGGCTGGAGGGGCTGCAGGCTGATGCGGACAAGTTACGGGCGGAGGTAGCCGAGTTGGAAAGCCAACTGGCCGCACTGCCCCCCGTGGATGATAAGGCGTTGACGCGGCTGAACGTGCTGGAGAAAGAGTCACTGCTCGCCGAGGCCAGCCTGAAAGGGATGGCGCTGGAACTGGAATTGATACGGTCGGATCTGCCTGTGTTGTTGAATGGGACGCCCGTTGAAAGGGGAGCTGTTTCCCAGATCACGACCGGGGTGGAACTGACGATTGGTGAGGGCGTGGTGATTCGGCTATCACCCGGCGGAGCAGAGACCCTGGCCCAAACCATGCGGAAGGTCGAAAGCACCCGGGCCGCACTGGCCGAGGCCTTGGGCCGGTGCCAAGTCGAATCGATGGCGATCGCTGCACGGTCGCGAGACCAGCGCCTGGAGCTTGAGGCCAGATTGGGTGGGGCCATGCGCCAGCTCAAGGCCATGGGTGTGGAGAGACTGGGTGAGGACCTTTTGGAGGCACGCCGACTTAAAACTGTCCGGCAGGGGGAAAGGGAGCGACTGGCCGCACTGGCAGGGGAGTGTACCATCCCGGGTTCGGATGGGATTGTCACCTGGCTACAGGCCAGCAAGGACGGGGAAAGGGAAGCCCAGGCGGCCAGCCTGCAGATCAACACGGAGTTTCAGGGCCTGGCACGCCGCGTGACCCAGTTGCGCGAGCAGTGGGGCAAGGCCAAGGAATCCCTCGATAACAACCAAGCCGCGCTAGCCGATTTGGAGGGAGGACTTTCCCTGCTTTTGACCGAGCACGGGGACGACGAACAGCGTCGGGTTTTCCTGGGCGAAGCCAAGGCCCGTGAATTGGGCATGCAGGCGATCGAGCAAACCATCAGGGACCAGATCGATGGTCTGAATCCCGAAGAATTGCAGGCAACGATCACACGATTGAAGCGATCCAGAGAGCAGTTGACCACCCAACTGGCGGAGGCCACCCACCAAAGAGCTACC
>CAWUOE010000239.1:0-5655 GCA_963923355.1 uncultured Gemmataceae bacterium
CGACCGTGGCGGTGCTGTCGGAAGGGAAGGTGGTCTGCCTGGGAACCGTGGTGTCTGCCGACGGTTACATCCTGACCAAGGCCAGCGAGCTGAAAAACAACGTGGTGTGCAAGTTGCGGGATGGTCGCACATTTGCCGCGGAGCTGGTGGGTATCGAGGACCAGCATGACCTGGCCCTGTTGCGCATCCCGGCGAAGGGCCTGCCGACCATCCAGTGGGTGGACAGCTCGGAGGCGGAGGTGGGCGACTGGGTGTGCACCGCGGGCACCTCGGACGAGCCGGCCGCCGTGGGCGTGGTGAGCGTGGCAACGCGCGAGGGGAAAAACAGCCGGGGACGGGGGGGAGCCTCCACCTCCAGTGGTTTTCTGGGTGTGACCCTGGAGCCGGGTGATCAGGGGCCTGTCATCAGCATGGTGGAGAAGGACAGCGCCGCGGCGAAGGCCGGCGTGGTGAAGGGGGACGTGGTGCTGGAGGTGAAGGGCAAGAAGGTTTCCTCACCAGACGCCATGATCGACCTGCTGCAGACCACCAAGCCGGGCGATATCGTCAAGCTGAAGGTGGTGCACAAGGATGAGAACGGCGCAACCACTGAGAAGGTAGTGGATGCGGTTTTGGGCAAACGGCCGAGCCAGAACGCCCGGGGCGACATCCAGAACAGCATGGGTGGGAAGCTGAGCCAGCGGCGCACCGCCTTCCCAAAAATTCTGCAGCATGACACCACGCTGGCACCCGAGGGGTGCGGTGGCCCCCTGGTGGACCTGGACGGCAAGGCGGTGGGGGTGAACATCGCGCGGGCGGGCCGAGTGGAATCGTACGCGCTGCCCAGCGAACTGGTGAAGAAACTGATTCCGGACTTGATCGCTGGCAAATTCAAGGTGGACGCCTCGGTGAATCGCCAGGCCAGCCTGGAGCAAAGGCTGGAGATGGCGAAGACTGAGGTGAAGAAATCGGAAGAGGCGCTGGCCACCGCCCGTGACAAGAAGAGCGAGGCGCGCGTGGCCGCCCAGAGCGCGAAACTGAACCCGGACAACCCGGGCGCAGCCCGCCAAGCCCGCAGGTTGGTGGAGCAGGCTGACGCCGAAATGAAAATGGCACAAGACCGCTTGTCCAAGGCGAAAGAGGATCTGAAGGCCCTGGAAGAAAGCAAGAAGGAAAAGGAGAAGGGCGACAGCCGCTAGGCTCCATCACATTCTGAAAAGCGAGGAACCCCCGCTAGACATGGCGGGGGTTCCTCGCTTTTCAGGATTCACTAAGGGCGGATCAGTGCATCTCGGGCGTGAGGCCCAGCACGATGTTGAACTTGGCGACCTTTTCCCCCAGTTTGGACCCGGGGATGGGGGTGAAGGAGGAGGTGACCAGGGCGCGGGCCTTGGGATCGCGCACGGCCTTGTAGATGCCGTCGCGCTCGTTGCGCTCCTTCTCCTCGGCGATGAAGAACTGGCTTGTGAGCATCTCCTTGCCCTTCACGCGGACCTTCACATGGATGTGCGGGGTGCGCCCGGGGTAGGGGACGGGCTGGATGGTGCGGAAGTAATATTCGCCCGTGGAGGCGGTGGTGAAGCGGCCGAAGCCCTGGAAGTTTTTGTCCTTCTTGTCTTTGTTGCTGGTGCCCGAGTGCAGGTAGGCACCGTTGCCATCGACCTGCCAGATTTCCACACCCGCGTTGGCGATGGGGTTGCCCTTCAGGTCGAGCACCCGACCGGCGAGGTGGGTGATGGTACCCACGGCGGGGGTGAGCGCGTTGTTGATGATGAGCAGGTCGTTGTCGGTATCGAGGGGAAGCCGGTCGGGGTAGAAAGGGCCCTCGGTGAAGGGGGGCGTTTTGGTGAGTTCCTCGGCCAGCAGCCCGGGGGCCCAAGGGAGCAGGCCGGCCAAGGCCAGCAAGCTGCGCCGATCTGCCAAATGGGTGACGATGGGGAAACGGTTCACGGGTTGACTCCACACGGGTTAAACAATGCCCACACTCAACAGGCCTGAAATCACGGGCCCCAGCCATTCTGATGGAAGAAAGGTAAGCCGGATTCGCTACCGGTTTGCCAAGCTCTTTTGGATCAGTTTTTCATAATCGGCGCGGGGGCGCAAACCCTGCACACGGCCGACTTCCTTGCCATCCTGAAAAAGGACGACCGTTGGCAGGACTTCGATGCGGAAACGCTGGCTGAGCGATTCGGTGCCGACAGCGTCTGTGTTGCATTTGGCAACCACCACCTTGTCCTTGTAGTCTTGGGCCAACAGGGCGATGGTGGGCCCCAATTCCAGGCAAGGCCGGCACCAGGGTGCCCAGAAATCCACCAGAACGGGTCGATCCGGTTGGTCAACTGTGGCAGCCCAGTTGTCCTGGGTGAGCACCGGTCCGGCGAAATTCTTGGCAGCCTCTATTCCGGCGGCGATGGCTGCCTCGTCCGGGGCATCCTGCGGGTCGGGGCGGGTGGATGCCAGCATTCCCCACAGGACCATGGCAAAGAAACCTCCAACCGCCCCGATGGCGATGATCTGGTTTTGGGTGAGGTCCTTCCAGAAGCGGGCCATCATGGCCTCTGCACCACGGGGGTGGATCCTTCTTGCGCGAATTCGACCGACCTCACGCCCTCCATGGCCTTGGCGGGGATCATCACAAGGAGGGGTGAGACGAAAATGGCGGTGCCGGATGTGTCATCGGGCTTGCCCAGCCGCTTGTCCTCGGCAACAGACGATTTGAAATGGAGGCGGATGGTGTCCTCGGTGCGGGCGACCCGAACCTGGGAATATTCGGCGGAGGCGCGGGCCTGGATGGCTACTGCCAGAACCACATGCCCAGGGAAGGCGTCAGGCGGCAGTGGGGTGGTTTTCTTCTGGTCGGGGTTGGGTCCGCCGGGGCGACGCAGGCCCAGCGGGGGAACCTGCTGGAAGACCTGCTCGAAGGCTTCCTGGTTTTTGACCACGAGCGTCAGCATGCCGCCTGGCGGGATGGGGGTGGTGTTCTTGACGAAGTAGTCACCCAGCACCTTGGCGGTGACCGGCTTGCCGGGCTGGTCGGGCGGGAACGCCGGGGTGAGCAACAGGGCGGCGGGCAAAAGGATCGGGTGAAGCATGACCGGCCCTCCCGGGGCCCGTGAAGGATGGAAATGTGACAGCTTCTACCACTCTACGGGAGGCGGACCCGGGTTGGGGGAAGATTGGCGCGGGGAGAGGCGGAATGTTAGTCTGGGATCATTCGGAACGGCCGATTTCCAGGAACGGAGACAGACAGATGACCGGCGCTTCTAGATGGATGGCGGGCCTGTGTGCCCTGGCGGTGTTGGGGGCCTGGGCGCCCCTGACCCAGGCGGAGGAAAAAGGCGGCAAAAAGAAGCTGGTGTTCATCGCCGGCGGGCGTAGCCATGCCTACGGCCAGCACGCCTTCAAGGCCGGTTGCATGCTGTTGAAAAACCGCATGGACGAGGCCTTCGGCGACAAGCTGGTGACCGAGCTCTACACCGACAACTGGCCCAAGGACACTTCGGTGCTCGACAGCGCGGACGCGATTGTCATCTACTGCGACGGCGGGGCGAACCACCCGGTCAACAAGCACCTGGACCAGATCGACCGTCTGGCCAAGAAGGGCGTGGGCATCGCGATGATGCACTACGGCGTGGAAACGGTGAAAGGCAAGTCGGGCGACCTGTTCCTCGACTGGATCGGCGGTTATTTCGAGATGAACTGGTCGGTGAATCCGCACTGGCGGAATCTGAATTCCGAGCTGGCGAAGAACCACCCGATGACCCGGGGTGTGAAGGCCTACGCCACGCAGGACGAGTGGTATTACCACATGCGGTTTCCGGCCGGGATGAAGGGTGTGACCGCGATTCTCAGCGCGCTGCCACCGAAGGAGACCCTGAGCCGGCCCGATGGTCCGCACAGCGGCAACCCCTTTGTGCGGGAAGCGGTTGCCAAGGGTGAGAAGCAGGTGCTGGCGTGGGCGCGCGAGCGGGCCGATGGTGGCCGCGGCTTCGGTTTCACCGGTGGCCACTTCCACTGGACCTGGGGCAACGATGACAACCGCAAGATGATTCTGAACGGGCTGGCTTGGATCACCAAGCTGGATGTGCCCGAAAACGGCGTGCAGAGCAAGCGGCCCGATCTGGCCGAACTGCGCGAGAACCAGGACTGGCCCGTGCCCGAGAAGTTCGACTTCGCGAAGATTGAGAAGGAACTGAACTCCCAGTGACCCCCGTCTGCCTGCTGACGCTGCTGCTTGTCTGCACCCAGTCGCCCACCCTGTCCGGGGGGCGCTGGGTGCTTCAGCGTTCGGTGCCATCGCCTGATGCCATCCAGGCGGCTGCTGCCGATGAAAAACACCTCTACGCGGTGAATGACCACCAGGTGGCCCGGCATGACCGGGCCACCGGCAAACTGCTCGGGGTGAGCACCGGGGCGGCGGAGCACCTGAACAGTGCCTGGCCGCATGAGGGGGCATTCCTCCTGGCGCACTCGAATTATCCGAAGAAACCCGACACCTCGGATATCCGCAGGCTGGATCCAACCACGATGAAGCTGGAGGTGTTCCACACGTTTGAGAATCCGCCTGGCAGCCTGACCTGGGTCATCCCGCATGACGGAGGCTGGTGGTGCCATTTCGCGCACTACCAGGGGGAGAACGGCAAAAGCCTGGTGGTGCGGTATGACCGCGGCTGGAAGGAAACGCAGCGCTGGACCTACCCGGAGAAGTTGGTGAAGGATTGGGACGGCATGAGCCTGTCCGGCATGGTGCGGCACAAGGGGCTGTGGCTGGGCACTCCGCACACCGCCAAAAAACTGTATGTGTTGGACTATCCGGCGCGGGGCGGCCTGGCGGAATGGCTGGGCGAGGTGGAAGCGCCATTCACCGGGCAGGGGATCGCTCCCGATCCGCTGACGGGCGGGCTGGTGGGCATAGACCGGAAGAACCGGCAGATCCTTTTGGCGGAATGGCGGGAAGGGAAGAAGTGACGGATCCTGACAATACGCGCCGGGTCTGGCCCGTGACCGAGCGTGAGCCCCTTTTGGCCCGCCCGCCGTGGTTGGAGGTGATTCGGGAGAGGCTGGCGCTGCCCGGTGGCGGGGTGGCCGATTTTTTCCGTGTGGAGATGCCGGCGTTTGCCCAGGTGTTGCCGGTCACCCCGGAAGGGAAGCTGGTGCTGATCGAGGGGTACCGGCCGGGTTACCGGCAATGGAGCTGGGGCGTGCCGGGCGGCATGATCGAGGCGGGTGAGGCTGCTGAACAGGCCGCGACGCGCGAGTTGCTGGAGGAAACCGGCTACCGCGTGGACAAGCTGCACCCTGTGGGTGTCTACGGCATCGACGGGAACCGCGGCTGCGGACGGATGCACCTGTTTGTGGGGCTGGGAGCCAGGCGGGTGGCGGAGCCGAAGCTGGACAACACCGAGGAGATGCGGGTTCGGCTGGTGGAAATAGCCGAAGCCCGGCGCGCCCTGCTAGCCGGCGAATTCAAAGGGTTGCCCGAGATGAGCAGCGTGGCGATGGGTTTGATGGCGCTGGGAAGCATCGATTCCGGGTTATAATTGCAGCAGATCTAGGATCCGTTACCCAACTGGTTAGGTGGTTTCGATGATTGAGCCAAGCGTGGAGATCGAGGGGACTTTGCTGCCCAACGGCACCGTGCAACGGCGCCACGTTGCGGGCTACGCCTACGTGCAA
>CAWUOE010000240.1:0-5651 GCA_963923355.1 uncultured Gemmataceae bacterium
AGGGATACTGCGTTGAGCCACTGACAGGCCTTCCCGTGTGCATCCGATTGGTTGCTGCTGCATGCTCATCAATCACCGAATGGTTCACGGTCCGCACGGCGGTCACCCGGTCCATCATCGGGGCCAACCTGGCAAGGTGTTCACAAACCCTGACTTCGGGGACCGCCGTGGTAATGCTTTCGTAATAAGACCCGGCAACTTTGCGTTCTGGATCACCTTTCCTTTTCGGATCAAAGGTATCCAGCGCCCCCATGCCACCACCAAGCCAAATGGAAATCACATGTTCCGCCTTGCCAAGCGGGGTGGATTGGGCACCTGCCACCGAGGCCGCTACAAGGCTGCTGGACAAAATGGCGGAAGAAACTGTGAATTCCCTGCGATCCATGGTTGTCACTCCTTAGGGAACCCAGACAAACTCGGGCAGATTGAAAAGGGACCAGATCAAGTCCTCGTAACGTTCCCGCCATTCGCTGGAAAACCGAGCATCGGGCGGCTGTCCCATTTTCGCACGCTGCTCCAATTGCAAACCAATTTGGGTGGATTCCGGGCGCAGGTGGTTTGACCAAGTGACAGTCGGGAGCAATTTATCCTCCGTCATCCGCGGCTCCACCTGATTCGACCGGACACGAGTTTCAAACCCTTCCCTCAGAATTCCCGAAACCAATCCTTTTTCTTTCTGGGAAGGCAATCTGCCCAAAATTCGCAGAAATAGAGTGTCCGTCAGAGCAGCCGGACTTTCGGCATCCATTGCCAACTGGGCCAGTTGTCCACCAGGCACAGCACGTGAGAGGTGAACCGAAAGCAAGCTATTTGCCATAGTTCCCGGTTGCAAAACATTCAGACCCGTTTCCCGGTCTGTCCTTGGGAATTGCCTGGACCCGCTCCACCCAAAAGCCTCCAAGACATCCGTCAGCAACCTTGCTTTGGGAAGTGTCAAGCTGGGCCGGTCCCGCTCGTTGGCCAGGCTGGCCAACATCCATGCCCGACGGGGCTTACCAAGGCTGAGCCGGTTGGACGCCAACCTCCTGCCGTCCGGATCGAAACAAAGTTCCTCGACCTGGGGAGAAACACCGGCGATTGCATGCAAAGAATCTACAATTTGCTCAGCATACAGCCGTCGGCGGTCCGGGCTGCGAAAATATCTGGTGGAATGACTGGCGGATAGATTGGCCCCGCTTGCCTCCCGCTGGTAGGTCTGGGAATTGAGAATCAACTTTTCCACATGGCATAGATCGTAACCGTTGGCTGAAAGCTCATCGGCAAGCCATTGCAACAATTCAGGATGGCTTGGTTGGCGCCCCTCCCAATCGCCGGGTGGTTCTACTATCCCGGCCCCCATTAAGTTTCGCCAGACGCGATTTACCATTACTTGAGGAAATCGCCGGTTGGCAGGCGATGTCACCAGGGCTGCAAGCTTTTCCCGACTATTTGCCGGATTCTCCAAAAGCGCAAAAAGCCCGCCATCCTCCTTGCTGCCTGTCACCCCTGCCAGAGGCCATCCAGGCGGGACAGGATCATCTCCCTTCAGCGTGGCCTTAATCAGAGGCTGGCGCGACTGATTTGCCTCGAAAAAGCTGGCCGGAACCCTACTGGAAGGCGGCACGGGAAGCGGCTTTCCGTCAAAAAAAGCAGCGATAGAAAACAGATCTTTCTGCCTGACATCATGGAACGGCGCGTCGTGGCATTTGGCGCACTGCATTTCCATGCCCAAGAAGGCAGAACAGATGATTTGCGCCTTGGCTGCCAGAGGCGTGTCGTTTTCAGCAGCCAACCCAAAACCGGCGCTTCCCCCCTCATGGCGCCCACCCCTCAAAGCAATCAATTCCGAGACCCACTGATCCACTCCTTTGCGATCCCGAAAAGCATCGTGCAAAAACCATCGAAATGGGCCGGTCGTGTTCAGGCTGCCATTCAACAGGGTGGGATTCTCGGCCAAAACATCCTGCCAATAACCCATCCAGTGGTCTGCATGGCGTTCATCAGCAAGCAATTTGTCGATCAACCTGCTCCTTTTTTCCGGGTGTTTATCGTTGGCAAATTCAACCAGTTCCTTCTCCGTGGGGGGTATTCCAATCGTGTCGAGAAAAACCCGGCGGGCGAATGCATGGTCCCCGATGGAGGGAACCAGCCCGGGAACCGGCGCATGGTCCCCCGATGTGGCCCACGGGGCTCCGATTCTGACCCATTCTTCCAGGATGCGAACCTTGCCATGATCGAGGGGATGCGCTGGCGGCATCCTATCCTCCCGTGCAACAGCTTTGACCCGCCGGATCAACTCGCTTGTCTCAGGATGGCCGGGAACCACCGCAGCCTTACCGGATTCCCCCTTTTGCAAAGCAGCCTGCCGATTATCTAATCTCAGACCACCCTTGGATTTTTCACCATGGCATCGAAAACATTCTGATTGCAGGACTGGGAGGACATTGTCCCTCATCCAATCCCGTTCACGGCCACCGGATAGGCTCTTCCCCGCGACTGCCGCTTCCAACTTTTCAGAAATAAACCAGTCAACGGAATAGTTTTCGGTTTTATTTCCCAAAGCATGGGCCCGCCTAGCCAAGACCATTTGTCTGGCGATCTGGTGACGGCTTGACCAATAAGCCTTTCGGGATTCCCCCAAGGCCCGCCGCCGGATGTCATCCGTTTTTGACATCTCCACTTCCTGCAAGGCGAGAGCCTCGTTAACCGGGCGGTCTTCCAGAAGCGGCCCCTGGTTCCCCAGCAGCCTGTATTGACCGGCTTTTTCATCCAGAAAAGCCAACAGCGTCTCGCCCGGATCGGCGCGAAACTGCTTCCCCCCCACGATGGTTTCCAGGACAACCCGGCAGGTTGAGGGTGATTCCAGTTGGAGGGTGGCCACCACTTCCTGCTGGCGATGCTCTGCCACCCGTGCACGAGGATGAGGCGCCTTCGCCACGGGAGTGATCGGTTCCTCCCCGCTGGGGGAGCCTTTGAGTGGACCAGAACGCCCTATCACCTTGCCATCCACCCACAACCTTGAAAGCCCCCGAACACGCGCCAGCACAGAGTGTTTTCCCGCCGGGAGGGGCAAATCGGCAGCCATTCGGACCAACAGGGGGGCGTTCCATTCATCACGAATACCCCATGCGTCGTATCGCAAGGGCAACCTGTCAAGTAGCGCCCAATTCAAGGGAAGCGAGACAACCGGTACGGAAAACTCTTCTCCCATCAACAACCAACGGTCATTGGCTGGCGCGTTTTCATGGACAGTTAAAAGGACTTTGCCGGCCGGGATATTTCCCACATCCGGCATTTTTTCCGGTGCAGGCAAATCAGATGTCTCAACACCTTCCCTGCGGTACCGACCGGCCATGTATCGGTTGTCCGCCATGCCACGGTGCAAAACCACAGCATCCAGGCTGCCAGTAAAACTACTGCTGGACAAACCTCCCTGGGATGAACCGATCCACACCGCATCCCGGTCGACAACCGGGGCTTCAACGGTTGGACCACCCATATCCCAAGTGCCCGTGCAGGGTTTTCCATCCAGCCATGCCCTGACGGATGCCGGTTTCCCAAACTCGTAAGCGATGGCGACATGGTGCCACGCCTTGCCGGGCTTGAAGCCTTCGCGTGTCGTGAATCGGTGCCAGTGGGAATCGGGCGAACCCAAGCCTGTTTTTTTCGAGGCGAACAGAAAATTCACACATGCCAACCCCTTCTGTTCCCGTAATCGAAGGGCCCAGTTTTGGTTATCTTTTTCAAACCCTGGCTCGCCTGTCCTGCCTTTGCCGATTACATACGGGTTTGCACCGCGGCCCAGATGGCTCAACTGAACCCAAGCCTCCAGGGTGATGGAATCCCCCTTCCCGAAATCAAAGGGCCCCCCTTTGGCAGGCTTTTCCAGAACAAGGTGGGCGCCTTTCCCGTCGAGACGGATGGCAGTGTTGGTTGAATCAAAACCCGGATACTCGGGTGGCCTCGGGCCAGGCTGGTCCCTTTGAACATTGCCGACAGCGCCCAGATTCGTTGAGTCTTCCGAATCAAAATCCCACCTTGCCACGGTTTGTATCCGGGGATCATTCAGGCAGGCCAGAAAAAGCAATTGAATACAAGCCGGAATCATGGGACTCACCTGAGTTTTTCCCGCCAACCTCAAACCGTTGAAAACTTTGGGTTCTTTGAAGACAAACAGGCAGTTCCAGTCCGGTAAAAGTCAATTCAGCCGGGTTGGGCGGTGGGCAAGTATCGCGGCGCCCGCCTGGCTTTCGTAGCCTGTTCAAAACCATAGGCTATGCCAAGAAGGGTCGTTTCGCTCCATGCCCTGCCGGCAAACATGATTGCAACCGGCAAGACCCCAACATTTCCTGCCGGCACTGAAATGCTGGGATAACCTGCCACAGCAGCCAAAGAGATCAGGTCATAGCCACCGGAGGAACTGTCTCCTGATTTAAAATTGGTCAGGCCCGCCGGGCCGCTGCATGGTCCCACGATGGCGTCCAACCGCAAATCGTCCATCACCCGGTCGATACCCTTTTCCCGTGTGACTTTCCTGCAACGCGCCAAGGCTCCCTTGTATTCCGCACTGTCGAGGCCACCCTTGGTAGCGACTTTCTCCAGAAAATCCTGACCGAAGTATTGCAATTCCCTGTCCGCATGTTTTTTGTTGAATGCGATGACATCTTCGACCGTTTTAACCGGTGACCCGGGCCCCAACCCCGCAAAATATGCGTTCAATCCCGACTTCATCTCGTAATGAAGCACGGTCAACTCGGAGCCACCCCAGGCGCCACCCTTGGGCAGATCAGGGATTTCAATAAGCACCGCACCCTGTTTTCGCAAAACCTCCAAGGCATCCGCCAAAATTGGATCAACTTTATCGTGAAAATTCAAATATTGTTTGGCAACTCCCAACCTGGAGCCCTTCAATGCGCCAGGCATCAGGGCCCTGGTGTAATCCGTGGGCAATTCTGCGGGACGTCGGGCCAACAAATCGGATTTCTCGTCGGGGTCCAAACCGGCCATGCCCCCCAGCAACAATGCCGCGTCCCGAACCGTGCGCGCCATCGGCCCGGCCGTATCCTGGGAGTAGGCAATCGGAATGATGCCGGAACGGCTGACCAGCCCAACCGTTGGCTTGAGCCCCACCACGCCGTTGTGCGCTGCCGGGGACAGGATGCTGCCGTCTGTCTCTGTGCCAACTGAGGCTGCACACAGGCTGGCAGCCACTGCGACGGCCGAACCGGAACTGGAACCCGATGGGTTCCGATCCAAGGCATGGGGATTTTTTGTCAAGCCACCCCGTCCACTCCAACCACTTGTGGACCGGGAACTCCGGGCATTGGCCCATTCACTCAAATTGGTTTTGCCCAAAATCAATGCGCCAGATCTGCGCAGTCGACTCACCACCCAGGCATCACGGACAGGCTTCGAACCCAGCAAGGCCAATGACCCTGCGGTGGTTGCCATCTTGTCCGCCGTGTCGATGTTATCCTTGACCAAAATAGGGATACCGTGCAACGGCCCCCTGGCGCCTTTTTGATTCCTTTCCTGATCAAGCTGATCGGCAATCGAAAGTGCTTCAGGGTTTGTTTCGATCACGCTGTTCAGTCCAGGCCCTTTCCGGTCGATGGCCTCGATCCGTGCCAGATACGCCTGAACGAGCTGGCGGGAAGTAACTCTGCCCTTGG
>CAWUOE010000241.1:0-5629 GCA_963923355.1 uncultured Gemmataceae bacterium
ACAATGTCGCGGAGTTAATCCGGGAAAAAGGGCACGGTGTAAGCATTGTTCATCATGATCCGGAAAACTCTTCGGATTCCTGTTATCTGGCAACCTTGCGGAATGGGAAAAGGGTTTATCTCAATCGGGCACTGCTGGAATCTGATTTTCAAGTGTTTGTCGGTTCTCCCAGTCGAGGCGCAGATGGTCTTTTGGTAGGGCCCGAGGTGCCAATTTTGAGCGGCTTGATGATGCCTCATTCATCCGGGGAAATATTCAACAGCGATGAATTGGAAGAGGTGGGAACACTGCTCGGAAATCCCTACTTTTTGGTCACCGTGGATTCTGGCGGTGACGATCCAGGTAAAAGGTCTTGGTGGGCCGGAGGTTGGGAATCTGCCCGCGAAGCCCGTCGGGCGCACCGATTCTTTTGGCGGGCCAGGGCGCAATCAGAATCGAGGGTGGTGGTAGTGGGAACCGGCTTGTCTGGGGGGGCCACATTCCCTGAATGGTGTCAGGTGATGAAAAAGGCCTGGCGAATCGTTGCCGACCAGGGGCTGATTATCCTGGTGGCTGGTAATTCCAGGCCGGATATTTCCAAGTGGTTACCTTTTTTTGAAAAGGCCGGGGAGCCCGGTGACCTGTTGGAAAAAATTCGTGGCATTCCAAGGGAGTTCAGGTGCCTCGGTTGGTGGGCTCGGGCCGCTGAAAAAGCGCAAATCCATGTGCTGAGTGGATTGGGAGAGGATGAGATTTCCGGGATCTTCGCCCAGCCCATCGGGTCTGACCAAATCCGTTCCGCCGTTGCCTCTGCGGATTCGGTTGCAATCATTGGTGATTTTTCCAAGGCAATAGTCGGCGTTCCAGTTGTTTGACCAAAGGCTTAAGAAATGGGCGGCTGCCAATGAACTCCATGGACCTGTTGAATCGTTTGGAAAACGGTGCGCTTGTTTTGGATGAATCCCGGCGTGGCAAGGTTGAAGTGTTTGGTCCAGAAGCGGCGCTGTTTCTCCACAATTTAAGCACAGCAGATATCACCGGTATGCCCGTGGGAGCAGGATCCGAAGCCTTTTTTTGCAATGCCCGGGCGCGCGCGGTTGCTTGGGCAAATATCTATCATGTGGTTCTCAGTCAGGGAAGGGATGCGTACTGGATCGATTTGCCTCCTGGGGAGGCCGCAACTTTGTTGGCACACTTGGACAGGCACCTGATCAGTGAACAGGCTGAGTTCGCTGACAGGACCAGTGGGTTCAGCCAGTTTCACCTGGTGGGTGCGAGTGCGAAAAGCGTATTGGAATCGTTGATCGGCGATCCTGTTCCCGTATTGGAAAATGGGCAGCATATGGAAAGGTCCTTGGGGGGCAGGGTGGTTGCCCACATCCGCCGAAGGGATTTTTTTGGTGTGGAAGGGTATGACCTGGTTTTTCAATCCAAGCATGACCAGGCGGTGCGTGAAATGATTTCAGGCCAAGGAGTGGATTGGGTTTCCAGTAACCAAATGGAGTGGGCCCGGATAGGATCTGGATCTCCGGAATGGGGGAAGGAAATCGGTCCGGAAACGTTCGTTTCCGAGGTGGGTCGGAATCAGTTTGCCGTGGGGACAACAAAAGGATGCTACCTGGGCCAAGAGCCTATAGTGATGGCTCGAGACAGGGGGCAAATCACCAAACGCTTAAGCAAGTTGTCGCTTTCCGGGCATCCCGGAGAGTTGCCAATGGTCCTGAGAAACCATGAAAAGGAAACCGGGATCCTAACTTCTGTTGCAAATCATCCAAAGCAGGGTTGGGTGGGATTGGGATTTTTACGCAGAGCCTTCTGGACCCATGGAGAAAAAATGGTTGCCGGGGAACTTTCCGTCACCTGCATGGGGCCGGCGTTTCCCGAATAATTTCAAGAATCGGGGGGGGCTGCCTCGGGCTTGGATTTTTTGCCCCTGGGGTGGAAATTCTTATGCAGAGCCTTGAGCCGTTCTCTGTCCACATGAGTGTATTTTTGTGTTGTGGCTATCGAAGCATGGCCGAGCATCTCCTGCACGCTCCGCAGTTCGGCTCCCCCGGCAAGCAGGTGAGTTGCAAAGCTATGCCTTAGGGTGTGGGTGCTCACTTTCGAATGAAGCCCAAGGCGTCGGGCGTGACGTTTGACGATGCGCCAAAGGGTGATTCGATCCAGCGGTTGGCCAGCCCTGCTCAGAAAGACATTGCTTGGACCATCTGGCTTGGACAGCTTGGGTCTCATTTCACCCAGATATCGCTTGAGTGCCTCAATGGCATGGCTGCCGAGCGGGACAATGCGTTGCTTGGATCCCTTGCCGAAGCATTTGCAAAAACCTTCCGCCAGTTGGATATCTTCCAGCTTTAAACCGACCGTTTCGGAGGCCCTGCAGCCGGTCGCGTACAGGGTTTCCAAAAGTGCCTTGTCCCTGAGCCAGTAGCGTTCGCCTTCTTGAGGTGAGTCCAGTAAGCGGTTCACCATGTCCAGGCTAAGGACTTGCGGGATCCTTTGCCAAAGGGAAGGGGCGGCTAGCAGATCCACCGCTGTTTCACGAACCCGTTCTTCCAGCTTCAAAAACCGATAAAAGGAACGGAGGGAAGCAAGGTGTCTGGCGATACTGGCGGGCTCAAGCTTTTCAGTGTCGGTCATCCAGCAAATGAAGGATGCAAGCTCTTCCATTCCTGGGTGGTAGGGATCGTCCATGCCGTCTTGAGCCCAGCGGGCAAATCTGGCCAGGTCCCGCTGGTACGCGTTGCAGGTATGTTTGGAAAGGGACCGTTCCCCTTTGATGTAATGTTGGAAGGCTTCCAGATCCTCGGTAAGCCGAGCCATGGATTTGGAGGCTTTCTTTGCCATTGTTTCACCCTGGGATGGGTGGCTGCTTGGATGAGTCCAAGTAAATGAAGCTTTTCCCAAGGCGGCCGCCGTAATTCCCTGCGGAAACCTTGATCAAGCCCGGGGTATCCTTCGCTGCCTCGATGGCGGCTTGGGTAGCCTTCACCAAGGTGGGGAGGTCTTTCCCGTTCATGATGATCTCCATCACCGAGGCAACCCCGGGAGGAAGTTTGCAGGACTCGCCCATTTTATGCCGCAGGGTAGGACAGAATTCCGCATAGGTGCTGGCAATCGTGAATTTGTAGCTACTACCTGCCTTGGATCCACTGCCGGCCAGGCCGCCCGGAAAAGGACATATCACACCGGCAACACCCATCGCAGCCGCATGGCCCTTTTCAGCGGCTAGCAGGGCAGAATCCACACTGTCGCCCATTAGCCACAGGTTTCCTCCCATCAGGCCGTCGGCATAACCAAACCTTCGATCCAGCCAAAATTCCCCGCCAAGGATTGGAATCACCCAAACTTTGCGGCCGTCCCGTTCATCCTTGAACTGGTGCCGGTCTCCGAAGTAGGCGATTTTTCTGCCTATTGGCAGCCATTCTGGGGTATCCATCAGGCTGAAGGCACGGGCTGTCGGGCAAGTCAGAACGTTTTGCGAAAGTCGGACAATGAGGGATTTTTCAAGTGCTTCAACCCTGTCTTTGCGAAATCTCGGGACATGAAACTGCACTAAGGCTCCCGGTCTGCCGTCCGGCGTGGGGATGGAGTCATCCCCACCCGGCCCAATATATCGGTCAAGGCCGGCCTCGCAATCGCACAGGATGGTGCTGGAGGCGTTTCCTGTTGCCGCCGCAATGGCGTGGTCGAGCCATTTTCTGTCCCGCGCGGTGATGAGGACTTCTGCGTACAGGCTTCGAAAAGCCTCGGCGTATGTGTCATCCACCCATGCTGGCATCTTGGCCTCTACCGCACTTGGCGATTCAGAAAAAGGGGGCGATCAAACTTTGGCTGCGGGGCGAATAACACCCTTCTCGGTGATGACCGCATTCATGAAGACATCGTGGCTGGCCACCGGGATTTCTTCGTACACCTGGCATTCAAAAGCCAAGGCTAGAAGGGGGGTCCCAGGCTTCACGTGCTCAAGGAGCTTGTCGTAGTAACCGAATCCATGGCCCATGCGTCCCCCCCGGCGGTCGAAGGCGACTCCAGGCACAACAACCAGGTCAAGATCCTGTGGGTAAACCCGTTTGCCGGGTTGGTCCCGCAATTCGGTTTTAGGTTCGAGGATCCGGTACATGCCAAGCGAAAGCTCATCCATGCTTTCCAAATGGAAAAGGTCCAGCAACCCGTCCACGCAATACGGGACGATCACCTTTTGACCTTTGCCCAACGCCTTGGGGAAATGGTTGCGCGTACGGACCTCGCTTCGGACATCCACATACCAGAGAACCGTCTTTGCCGCTTGGTACTCGGGGGTGGCCATGAGTTGGTCGCAAATGATTTCGCTCAACCCATCCTTATTTTCTTGGGCGTTTCGCCGCTCATGGGCTTGGGCCCGCAGGCTTTTCTTCAGTTCCTGAAGCGCATTGGCGTCGGTCTGCTGGGTGGACATGGTCCCCGAAATCTCCACTTGAGAATGTTCCGTGCTGCGTGGGCAAGGGCGGTTAGCCCCTTCCTCACAAGATTCTTTTTAGGACCATTCTGGCTTTTGGTGGGTTCGTTTTTGCTTTCCACGAACGGTTTTTGGAAGAAACAACGGCACAGACGGTACGCTCGGCAGACTTTTTCCGGAAAAAATCGATTTTGGTTCAAGTGTGCTTTTCAAACCCCACCAGCTGATGCGTAAACTGACAAAATCAAGTCAGGAGCCGAAAAATGAAAAAGACACTTGGGCCTGTGGCGGGTTGCGGTTTGGCCGGAATCTCCCTGCTGACAGGGTGCCAGACGACCAACTCGTGCGGAGCACCCGCACCCATCAGCACCACGGCCAACTGCCCACAAAGGCCCCCACTACGGCAAAGGCTGTTCGGCAGTGTGCAAAAGCCGGGGAATTGCCCAACTTGCCCCCAATTGCCTCCGGGTTCTATTCCGGTGGGCAGTTTGCCGCCGGGCTCACCGCCACCAGCCGGAATGCAGGGCAACCCTGCTCCAGTAATCGGCCAGGCCGGCTATGGCCCTCCGCCGGCAGGGGCATCCTTGCCAGTGGTTCCCGGTCCGAATTCACCATCATTGCCACCTTCGGGGCCTGGCAGCGTTCCGCTGTTGAATATCGGGGGGGCAAATGGCGTTCCACAACCGGTAACAGCGCCTTCTCCTGTTACTGCTCCCCCCATTTCCTCAGGCCCAAGCTTGGGCTACCAGCAGCCCCAGCCTTCCGGTGAGTCGAACGCCAGCCATATTGTTCTTGGGCCTCCAGAAACCAACAAGTCGGTTGAGAAACAATCGACGGCCAAGCCGTCCCAACCGGCTGTTTTCCCGGTGGATATCCCAGGATACGCGGTTTTGGCTGAAAATATTGCCGCAGGCCAACAGCCTTTTCCAGATGGTATCCAGTGGCTCAAACAGGCTGGGTTTGATTTGGTTATCCATGCTCGTGCGCCAGGCGAAGATGATTCCGCTGACAAGGCTATGTTTGAGCGTGCCGGCCTGACATTCACCTCGATCGAAATGGGGGCGGACACATTTGAACAATCCGCCGTGCGCCAAGTCGCCGGTGAAATTCGCCAACGCGGCGGTCGACCCACCTTCATTTACGACAGGGATGGCGGAAGGGTCGGGCCACTGTGGGTTGCTTACGCGGTGACAGTTTTGAACATTCCTGAAA
>CAWUOE010000242.1:0-5626 GCA_963923355.1 uncultured Gemmataceae bacterium
TAGCGTAGCGTCTCGTGGGCTCGGAGATGTGTATAAGAGACAGGTGCTGGTTCCCCCTCAAACCGCTGGCCCGAGGGGACCAAAACCCAGCCTTCCCATCCCGGTTGCCCCAAGAAACGCCAAAAAGCCGAAACTGCCCAAGCCCGAGACAACCAAGCCATCGATTCAAATTCCTGCCGTTGCCAACCCGCTCCAAGCGCGGCCTGCTACCACCCTGCAACAGGCCGGTCTTAGTGTGCCGGAACCGATCAGCCTTGGGCAGAAAGCCTCTCCGTTGGCACAATGGATTGCCGGAAGTCTGAGAGACCCGAAAAGTATTGCCAGCGCTTTGGTACTGCGTGAAATCCTTGGACCACCGGTATCCACCCGCACCCGGCGATTTGACTTATCTGCCACGAAGGTTCGGTCAATTCAACTGAACAACCCTCAAAATTGACCATCCAACATTGCCTTGAGGATATCCTTCACATCCACGGGACCGTCATTCAGCCGCGGCCCCATGGAATCACTTTCCCACTGGCCTTTTCCCCCGGGCCAGTGATGGCCCAATCGGTCCAGCATCAGCCAACGACAATAAACAGCACCATTATCATCCTTAAAAAGTGTTTCCTCCAATCCGTCTGAATGGTTTGTCAAAGTATTGCGGGCCCCCATTCTCCGTGTCCAATTCGCAACCGCCTCACCCATCGACGGAATGCTATAACCTTCCGGCTGCCAGGGGGTTTTCACCCACCCGCCACCGGGAGGAACGATGGGATCAAGTCGCCCGTGAAGAAAAACGGTTTTGACCGGAGAAATGCTGGTGGGAAGTTCGGCACGCGGGTAACCCCCTATTGCCAGGACTCCATTCAATGCTGTGAGACCACTTGCCGCCAATCGCAAGACCATGGATGCGCCATTGGAAAAACCGGCCAAAATAACCGGCAAGCGGTCTTCCCCCGACAAACGGCGGATCAGACCGGCAAGCCAGTGGGTATCATCCGCCCCCTCCGCCGGGCGGGGCATTCTCCGGCTGCTTCCATCTTCCCAACAGGGCGTGTTGTCCAGCACATGGGGAGGGCGATCCATTTTTACCCGTGTGGCTTCCGGAAAGGCCAGCATCAGCCCATATCGGCCTGCCCATTCCTCCAAACTCACCTCTTGAAACATCCAGGCGGCTGTGGCCCCGGCACCATGAAGTACGACCAGCAATCCATTGGTCGGACCATCCACGGGCCGGCTCAGCATGCAGCGTCTGGTATGAGGACCGTGGGCTTCCTCCCATCTTTCCCGTCGCATCCCGACCATCGAATACATCAGGCCGCGCTGCCAGCGAGGCGGGCCCAAAGAGCCTTGTAATAGCGGAGAAATTCCACGCAGGCTCCGGCATCCCCCGGAGTCCGCCCAACCTCGATCAGGGTGTAACGGTCGTAGCCCATCCCCCGGAACAGCCCGAACAGCTCGGAGTAGGGATAAGCTCCCGTGTCATTTTTGAAGAGGTCATTGATATGACACGATTTGATGTAGGGACGAAGCAGGTCGAATGACGCCTGGATGCTGCCATTTTTCACGTCGGTGCCATTGCTATTCCAAGTCACCCCGGCGGAAGGATGATCGCAATGTTTCAGGATGGCCTGCATGTTCGCGGGCTCCTGGGTGCCGTTGCCGTGCACCTCCACCCAGATCTCCACCTTGGCCGAAGCGGCATTTTCGGCACAAGTCCGCACCGAATCCCCGATGCGTTTCAGGGTGTCCCCCTGCTTTTCCCCCTTATTGAATCCGTTGGGGCGAACTTTCACTCCCTTGCCACCAATATCAGCGACCAGTTCGACAAAGCGCTTGCAGTCCTCGATGTTTTTTTTAACGATCGCAGGATCTGTCGCATGGAACTCACAGACCGACCCGCATCCCCATGCAACAATTCCGGCGTCCGCAAATCGTTTTCGCACATCCGCTCGCTGGCCAGGGCTCAATGAGGGCTCAACCCCGTGCTTGTGGGTGGTACGCAATTCAATGGCCGCGATTCCGGAGTCTTTGGCCACCTTCAACAGTTCAGGCAACGCCAAGTCCTTCCCGACGTTGTAAGTGACCAAACCCAAGCCAAATGGGGGGTTGGTGGGGGGCGCACTCTCGTTACTTTTCGCCAAAGTATGAGAAGCAAAAGACGGCATGGATGCCATCCCCAAAACACCCGCCATGGCTTCCCGGCGGGCGGGCCCGAAACCATTTGTTTTTTCCGGTGTCATGCCACGCCCCTCCAACTACTGAAAATCTGATCCTGCAACCAAAACACCCGCCACAGACTACCTATTTTGACAACGTACTCAACCACAAGTGAGACTTTACTCTTCTGATTCTTTGGCAAGTAGCGAGGCCCTGACCGATGGGAATATAATAAGCAACCGGTCTTTTACCCCCTATTTCGGGGATCAGGTCCAATGGCCAGCACGATTCCAGCACCACCAACTTCCAAGGTGGCGGAAGCCCAAAGCCGCGAGATCCTTGCAGCCATCCAGCAGGCTGGCGATGTGATCCGCGCGAGGGATACATTGCGTGGCACCCTTTGGGCCTTGGCCATGGTTCTGGGTGCCATGGCTGCCTGCCTTTTGGCGCTGCGGCTTTCCGGTGCAGGCAGTTTATTCCTTCGTCTGGTTTGGCTAGCCGGTTTTGTCAGCTGTTTGTGGGTCCTCTACCGGAGGGTCCTCAAACCCATCCTTTTCAAAGTTCAGCCCTTGTATGTTGCCCACGAAATCGAGCGTCACCTTCCCGGTTGCAAAAACAGTCTCATCAACTGGCTGGACCTGCGTGAAAGCAATCTCCCAGCGGCCGTCAAGATTGCGGTGGCCAACCGGGCCCTCAAAGACCTGGAGGGCGTGGAACCGGCGGAACTGGTCCGCGACCATGCGCCCGCCTCCCAAGTCAAATGGGTCCTTGGCGCTTCGGCGGTTGCGGTGGTGTTGCTGATCGCCACCGTCAAAGGGAACACACTGAACCGCCTCGCTGAAGCACTGATGCCGTTTGATGGCAGCGGCCTGTTCCGAAGGACCCAAATCAGCCTGCTTGAACCGAAGGCTGGTAACGGGAGCATTCGACTCGGTCAGGATTGCCAAATTCGTGTGATGTTGCAGGGGGAATTGCCAGCCGAGGGATCCGATCAGGCCCCTGCCCTGCACTTCCGCCACCAAGAGGGTGTGGAGCCCCAAACCATTCTGTTCCTGCCGGATAAAGATCCTGACGGCCGGTCGGTCTGGTCGGCAGTGGTCCACAGGGATCAGGTTCTTCAAGGATTTTGGTACTGGGTTACGGCAGGGGATGCCAAAACCGCCACCTATCGCATGGATGTGCGACTGGATGCTTTCCTGGAAAAGCTGGAGGCTGAAATCTCCCCCCCCGCTTATCTGGCACGGAAACCATACCCGGCTGAAAACCTGGACCTTTCTGTCATCTCGGGAACCACCATCACACTGCAAGGAACAGCCAGCCAAGACCTTGACCGGGTCGCGGTGCTCTTCCAGCGGGAACAGGGCCAGGGAAAGCCTGACCGCATCCTGGGCAAAGTTTCACCGGAAAACCCACGCTCACTCATCGCTGCACTTCCCGCGGTCAGCAACGGCACCTACAGCCTGGAACTCACAACCCGGGAAGGGGATGTGGCGATCACCCCGCCACATGGATTGAAGGTGACTCCCGACAACCCCCCGGCCATCCAACTGGTGAGCCCCACCACCGACGCGGTGCAGGTTCGCATCCAGGACAAACTGGACCTGCAAATAGAGGCAACAGACGACAACGGCTTGGCCTCGCTGTCAGCCAGTTGGATTGCCGCCAACAACACACGCGTCCCGATCCCGGCAGGCGGTAATGCCTTGATGACCGCCAAGCCCGAAGACATGAAAAAATCCATCCAGGCCAACTGGAAGATCGACCCCCAGGCCCTGCCCCTGCCTGATGGAAAGACTGTCGGGGTGCAACCGGGCGCCACCTTCCTGGTTGAGATTGAGGCCCATGACCATCAACCAGATGGTTCGGGAAAGATCAGCCGTCAACTGAAAATAACGGTGCCCCGCAACCAGACCCAAATCAGGGTATTGCAACCGGAAGGCGGCCACAAAACGCTTCGCAAGGGCCAATCTCTTTTTGTCAGCGCACGAATCTCCGGCCGTATTCCCAAACCGGAAGACGGAGACGCACCCCGCATCCTGATCCGCCGGGAAGAGGAGGATGCTCCCAACCTTTTTGTCCCGTTGGGCCCTCCCAAGGAAGGTGGACTCGACGGCATCTGGAGCGCAGTCGTCTCGTCAGACCAAGTCGCCGCAGGCATGTGGTACCAGGTAGCAGCAGGCGACGGCGTTTCACCCCTTTATCGCGTGGAAATCCCGGCGCCATTGGCCATGAAATCACTGACAGGCCAAGTGGTTCCGCCCACCTACACGGGTTGGAAGCCCGCCCCCTTCAAGAACCGGGTCATCCGTGGCCTGAGAGGCAGCACTGTGGATTTGAAATTGGAATCCACCGTTATTAACTCGAGGGGAACCCTGCGTTTCACTGGCACGGACGGGCAGTCCCGAGAATTGCCCATGGCAAATGATCCGCAGCGCCCGACGTTCCTTTCATTGAAATTCCCGCTGGAGCAGGCCGGTGCCTACCAGTTGATGCTGACCGCCGATGACCAGTCTTGGAAGGACGCAACCCCCTTCCCCATCGAATTGGTGGAGGATGCCGCCCCGCAGATGGAATTGACCGTTCCCGGCAAGGACACTGAAGCCTCTCTGGGTGGGACATTGGCTATTAAAGGCAAAGCCTCTGACGATGTGGGCATCCAGTCAGTGATCCTTCGCTCCAGGGTAGTGGATGGATCAGATTTGGCTCCCCTTCCTTTCCTGAAGGGCAAGTCGCTGCGGGACAAGGGTGGAAGCCTGCCGCGCGAGTTGGCCTACGTGGAGGTTTTGGATTTCCAGAAGCTCCAGACGGTCGACGGAAAACCCGCCAATCTCCAAGCCGGACAGGTCATTGAGTATTGGGCCGAGGCACGGGACGCACACCCCGATCCAAAACACCCTTCGGGACTTTCCAGCCGATTCAAGGTCACCCTTCTGGCGCAGGATGATCCCAAAAAGGATGATCAACAAAAACAAAAAGACCTGGAGGAAAAGAAAGAAGCCGAGCAAAAGCAGGAGAAGGAGCAACAAGGCAACCAGGACCAGGGTGACGGGCAGGGCCAAGGAAAAGCCGAACAGGGCAAACCGGATCAAAACCAGAGTAAGAATGGCCAAGGTGATAACCCCAATGAAAAACCCATGGGGGGCATGGGAGACAAACCAGAGGAACGAAATCCGGGTCAAAAAGATCCTGCCATGGGCGAGCAGCCCCAAGAAAAACCCGGACAGGGCGGTAATGCCCAACCAGGCAACAAACCCATGCCTGGACAAGGGGATCAACCCCAGCAAGGTGACAAACCCATGCAAGGGCCTGGGGATCAGCCCATGCAGGGACAAACGGATCAGCCCAAGCAAGGGGAAAGTAACCAGCCTGGTGCCCCCATGGGTAATCAGGATCTGAAAGACATTGAAAACCGAATCAATGAGGCCTTGGGCGACAAGCCCATGCAGGGACAGGGCGACAAGCCCATGCAGGGACAAGGCGAAAA
>CAWUOE010000243.1:0-5621 GCA_963923355.1 uncultured Gemmataceae bacterium
ATACGAGATAGCGTAGCGTCTCGTGGGCTCTGAGATGTGTATAAGAGACAGGCCGGTCACAGCCAGCGGAAGTATCGAGGCGCCTCCCCGGTGGCGGGCCAGCAACTTGACGGACGGCATCCACCACGCGGGCAAGCCCGCCACATCAGAATCCTTGGCATCGGTGAAAGCCCGTTTGGAAAGTCTGGAACTCAAGGTTTTGCCTGAGGGGGATCGAGCGGCCCGGCAGGCGACCCAAGCCCAACTGGACCGGTTGGTTGCCGAGCGTTCGCGCCTGCCAAAACCTTCGGTGGTGTATTGCGGCACCGTCTACCAGGGGGGTGGGGCCTTCACCGGCACGGGAGGTAAGCCACGCGCCATCAGCGTGCTCAGGCGTGGCAATGTGACGCAACCCGGAAAACCGGTCACTCCCGGGGCATTGTCCCTGTTGAACCACGCCCCGGCCCAATTCCAACTGGATGCCCAGGCCCCGGAAGGGGAACGTCGGGCGGCCCTGGCCAACTGGATAGCCCACCCCGACAATCCACTGTTCTGGAGGGTAATGGCCAACCGGGTGTGGCGATGGCACATGGGCCGCGGTCTGGTCGAAACACCCAGTGATTTCGGAAGGCAGGGGCAACCCTGCACACATCCAGAACTATTGGATCACCTGGCCCTCTACCTGCGTGACAACCGTGGCTCGCTGAAGGCCTTGCACCGGCACATCCTCACCAGCGCCACTTACCAGCAACGCTCAGACACCAATCCCGAGCGCGCGGCAGTGGATGCCGACAACAGCCTGTACTGGCGCGCCAACCGCCAGAAGCTCGACAGTGAACAACTGCGCGACACCATGCTGCTGCTGGCCGGCAAGTTGGACCGTACCATGTATGGCCCCGGCTTCATGGACTTTGTCATCGAGAAACCCGAACATTCGCCCCATTACCAGTACCACCTGCATGATCCGGAAGACCCCAAAAGCCACCGCCGCACGGTCTACCGTTTCGTGGTCCGCAGCCAGCAACAACCTTTCCTCACCTGCCTCGATTGTGCCGACGCATCTATGCTGGTTGACCGCCGCAACGAGAGTATCACCCCGCAACAGGCCTTGGCCCTGCTCAACAACCGCTTCGCGCTGGTGATGGCCAAACACTTTGGTGACCGGCTCGCCAAAACTGGTACTCCAGCCGGGGCCATCGTTCGCCAATCGATGCTGGAGGCGCTCGGTCGCCCGGCGACGGAGCAAGAGGTTGCATTGCTGTCCGACCTCCTGACCCGCGAGGGAGCCCCCGCCCTGGCCCGGCTGCTATTCAACCTGAACGAATTCACCTACCTGGACTGATCGCATGCTCGACCGCAGACACTGGCTATGGCGTGCCGGAGGTGGCCTGGGGGGAATTGCCCTGGCCGCCATGCTGGATCGGGAAGCCCGGGCATCGGGTAATCCCCGCAGGGCCCCCGGACCGATGTTTGAGCCCAAGGCCAAGCGTGTGGTGCAGTTTTTCATGGCGGGGGCCGCCAGCCACATCGACCTTTTCGACTACAAGCCCGAATTGGATAAGCGTCACGGCCAGCCATCCGACTTCGGTGAAAAAGTCGAAACCTTCCAGGACGGACTGGGGCCTTGGCTCAAACCGGTCTGGAAATTCCAGCCCTACGGCGCCAGCGGCAAACTCCTTTCCGAGCCGGTCGCATCACTCGGCAAGGTCGTGGACAAGATGGCCTTCATCCACAACATGACCGGCAAGACAGGCGTCCACAGCCAGGCCACCTACCTGCAGGCCACTGGCTTCCAAAATCCTGGCTTCCCTGGCATGGGTGCCTGGGTCAGCTACGGGTTGGGTAGCTTGAACGACAATCTGCCCACTTTCGTGGTGCTTCCAGATCACCGCGGTTACCCCAGCAACGGCCCCAAAAACTGGGACAGCGCTTTCCTGTCCGCCAACCACCAAGGCGTGGTGCTGCGGCTGCACCAGGATCAACCGCTCGACAACCTGTTCCCCGACCCCGCCGCCGGCTTCAAGCCGGGCAACGAGAAAGCCAACCGCGACCTGCTACATCAACTCGACCGCAATCATGCCGCATCCCGGTCCGGTGACAGCCGTCTGGAGGCCAGATTGCGGGCCTACGAACTGGCCGCGAGTTTGCAGGCCACGGCTCCGGAGGCGCTGGATTGGCGCCGTGAAACCAAGGAAGTGCTGAGGCTCTATGGTCTCGACCACGGTAAATCAACATTTGACAAGGAAATCAACAACCTCGAAGAAATCGATGCCATGGGCCGCAAGTGTCTGGTGGCCCGCCGCCTGCTTGAGCGTGGCGTCCGGTTTGTGCAGATCTGGTCCGGCTGCGACAACGGCTTCCCCCGTCGCAATTGGGACAGCCACGAGGATATCCTCCGCGATCACGGCCCCTTGGCCACTGGTATGGCCCACGGCATTTCCGCATTGATCCAGGACCTCGAGCGCACGGGCCTTCTCGAGGACACCTTGGTGCTGTGGACTACCGAATTCGGCCGGATGCCCAGTTCACAGGGTGGCAAGGGACGCGATCACAACCCGCACTGCTTCACGAACTGGATGGCCGGCGGAGGCATCAAGGGCGGGGTGACTATTGGCCCCTCGGATGAATTCGGCTTCAAGCCGGCCGACCGCAAGGGCACCCAGGTTTACGATGTGCACGCCACGGTGCTGCACCAGTTGGGGATCGATCACACCGCGCTCACCGTTCGTCAAAACGGCGCGGACCGCCGGCTCACCGATGTGCACGGACACCTGCTGCAGGACCTGCTGGCCTGATCAGGACTTTTTCCCGTAGACCTGCTCGGGGTCGAATACCTTTTCCTTCTCGTTCAGCGCCATCGGCAGGCCGGCATGTTCCCCCACGGGAATGGAGCGGTAAAAGCACGACTTGTAACCGACATGGCAGGAACCACCCAGGCCACCCACCTCCACCCGCAGCACCACCGCATCCTGGTCGCAATCGATGCGCAGTTCCACCACCTTTTGGGTCAATCCACTGGTGGCTCCCTTATGCCAGATTTCCTTCCGGCTGCGGCTCCAGTAGACCGCCTCGCCCAGCCGTATGGTTTCCTTCAACGCTTGCTCGTTCATGAAGGCGACCATCAGGACATCCCCGGTCTTGTGATCCACCGTCACTGCCGGCATCAATCCGTTCTCGTCAAATTTGGGTGCCAGTTGGAACCCTTCTTCCAGTTCTTTCTTGGCGCCCCGTGGCGCGAATCTGATCTCTGTCATGGCCAGCCTTTCAACCATAGCCCCGGAAAGCCAAAAGGAATTAAACCAATTTTTCCAAACCCATCCAATCAGGCTATTTTTTCAGGGTTTTGCTTCGGCTGGTTTTCCCTGATGAACAAATTCATCCCGGCTCAAGGCACCGTCTCCGTTGGTGTCGAATCGCTTGAATCTTTCGGCAGCCTGTTCCAGGTTGGACTGGTTGGCCATGAATTCCTCGCGCGTCAGTTTCCCATCCTTGTTTGAATCCTTTCGTGAAAACAAGGTAGCTCGGTCAGTGTCTCCCCCCCTTCCCTGACCCCGTTTGGCGTTGGCCGACTGGACTTGGGGTTTTGCATCCGCCTGCAAGGCCAGCAGTTGTCGGAGTTTGCCAACCATTTCTGGTTGGTCCTTGGCCAGGTTTTTTTGCTCCTGGGGATCAGCCACATAATCGTAAAGTTCCAACTCGGCTGATTCGGCCGGGGCACCGATCGCCTTCCACTCCACCAGCCGGTGGGTAGGGGTCCTGATCGCCCTGCCGAGGCGGTTTCCCCGGGGAAATACATGGGTCAGGTGATCTCGCCCCCCGCGGCTGCTTTTGCCGGTGGCCAGCGGGGCAAACGACTTGCCGTCCAGTTTTTCCGGCGTTTTCAATCCCGCCAGATCACACAAGGTCGGGTAGATATCCACGCTTTCCACCAGGGCTGCGGTGGATCTGCCAGTGGATTGACCGGGAGTCCTTACTAGCAGTGGAATGCGGGTTGCCTGCTCGTAATTGGTGTGTTTGCTCCACATCCCGTGATCACCAAGGTGCCAGCCATGGTCACCCCACAGCACGATGATCGTGTTGTCTTTCAGGGGTGAGGCCTCCAGGGCATCCAGCACCTTCCCGACCTGGCTGTCCATGTAGCTGACCGCGGCGTGGTAACCGTGGATCAGTCGGCGCTGCAGATCCTCGGGTATTTCTCCCTTGTCGGGAACATCCTTGTAGTTCCTCAATTCACCAAAGGAGGTGGCCGCGTATCCGGGTGCCCCCTCGGGTGCCTTGCGCACCGCAGGCAACTGGAATTCCCCGGTCTGGTAGAGGTCCCAATATTTTTTCGGGGCGCAAAACGGCAGATGTGGTTTCAGGAAACCCACCGCCAAAAAAATCGGCTGCGCCGGGTTCTTGGATGCGCTTTCAATCCTGCGGATTGCCTCGGCGGCAACTTTGCCATCGGAATAGGTGTCATCGGGAACATTGGCGTTTTCCATGGCCGCGCCGCGGGGAAGATTGGCCGGGCTCTTGTTGTCAAACATCGCCCCCTCGCGGGAAAGTTCCCGCTGGTTTTCAGGCAACGCGTAATCAACCACCTTGCCGCGGAAATAAGGCACACTCCACGATGCCTCATCGTTGTTGTTCCCATGCCCCACATGGAAAATCTTTCCCAGACCTTGGGAGGAGTAACCATGTGTCTTGAACCACTGGGGCAGGGTCACCGCCTCGGGGCGCGCAGCCCTGAAATTGGTCCCTAGGTCATAAATCCCCAAAGTTTGAGGCCGCAGGCCGGTCAGCAGCGCGTTGCGCGATGGGGAGCAGACCGCCTGATTGCAATAAGCTGAATCAAACCGCAGGGACCTGGATGCCAATCGGTCAATGTTCGGTGTTTTCACCACCCGGTCGCCGTAACAACCCAGAACCGGCTTGAGATCATCCACGCAGATGAGCAGCACATTCGGTTTGGAGCCTGTCCCGGTCTGACCCGACAACAGACAAAACAATACCGCGATCATTCCGTTCATCTCATGCCTCCGGGAGTGGGTACCCCCAAGGTAACAAGGATGAACCGGAAAAAGATAAAAACATCAGGCCAAAACAGGACGAGCCCCGCTTTTTTGGAAGCGGGGCTCGTGAACCCGGCGATAACCTACTCTCGCCCTTGAGGGACTACCATTGGCCCTGAATGCTTGACGGCCGTGTTCGGAATGGGAACGGGTATGACCATTCAGGCAAGGTCACCGGGAAGTCTGGAGGTGTGTGCCGGCTTTTGGCCGGAAGCGAGGTATCGATTGGAGTGATGCCTGGTCTTGAGGCTCCGCGGAGGGCGGAGTCGATGCGTACAAGCGGTAGACTGTTAGTACCGGTAAGCTGAGACGATTACTCGCCTTACACGCCCGGCCTATCAACCTGGTGGTCTACCAGGAGTCTTCGTCTTGCGACTGGAGATCTATTCTTGCAGAAGGTTTCACGCTTAGATGCTTTCAGCGTTTATCCTGGCCGCACTTAGCTACCCTGCCATGCCACTGGCGTGACAACAGGGACACCAGAGGTGCGTCCCTCCCAATCCTCTCGTACTAGGGAGAAAACTGCGCAAATCTCCTACGCCCACGACAGATAGGGACCGACCTGTCTCACGACGGTCTGAACCCAGC
>CAWUOE010000244.1:0-5591 GCA_963923355.1 uncultured Gemmataceae bacterium
TGCTTTGGCCCTCTGAAGCATCAAGTCGGCGATGACCTTCTGGTGGTTGGTGCGGAACGCGCAAATTTTCCGGCTGTTCTCGCGCAAAACGCGGTTTCGCGCAAAATCGCCTTCCAGTTCACCGATCAGGCCGGAGGCCAGCGACAACGCCTCGGTGTTCTTTCCCGACTGGCCCAAGTGGGAACAAACTTCCTTCATTTTGGCCAGGATCACCACCTCCAGGTCTTCCAGGTTGGCGGGAACGGCAGCCGGGTCCAAAGTTGCCATGATGGCTCCTACTCGATCGTGGTGAGGCTGGATGTGAGGGATGTTTCCGCATCGAATTCGGCGGTGATCCCCGCAGCCTGGTTTTCCTTGGTGGCATCCACATCCTCGAGGTTCGTCGCCGCGGTGGTGGTGACGCCCTCCGGGGTCACCACCAGGCGCGACTCCGCCGAGATCATCTGAACGGCGCTCGCACCAACCAGCGTGTGCCCCGTGGAGCTGATCGACCGGCTGCTCGCCGCCGTGACCGCTTCGACGATTGAATTGGCGGTCAGGTTGAAGGATGTGTCACCGCAGACCAGAAGGATCCCATCGGCCGAGATAACCACCGAGGTTTCACCCACCTGGATGACCACTCCCTGGGGCGTGATACTGATTCCCGATTTCAGGGTTTCGGCAACCGAGGAGAGGTTGGCCCCTTGCGCGCTGATGGTAAGGCCGGATCCCGACCCGGGTTTACCGGCCAACAGGCCTGCGGTTCCGCCGGCCAGCTTCAGGGAAGAACCGTTGGTTTCCTCATTGGATGATACCGCTGCCAGATTGATGACAGGGTTGTCTCCCTGAGCGTATAGTTCCACCGACCCGCTGAGTTGCATCTCCGCGGACTCCTGCACGTCCGAGGAAACCACAATCCTCGAACAGGCTGACTTGATCGCGACCTCCTTGCCGGACAGGATGTCCATGGTCCCGTTGGGCACGTCGCTTCGCAAGGTGAAGGATCCCGCAAGCGATGCTATCTCCACGGCCTGATGGGTCTGGATCCAGTCCTCGTTCGACACATAGTCAATTGTCATTTGATCAATCCCATCCCATTAGGTCACTTTCTTGCCACCGGGAACGACCATCTCACCGATGACATATTTGACCGAGCTGCCGGTGAGAAGGAACCGCTTGAATTTTTTCCAAGCTGTCTTTTGCTCGGCGGCCGGCACCCGGACAAGGACCCTTTCCTCGGACATCAAGCGGCCGAGCGCGTCCCCGTGTTCCCTGACCGTGGTGGTCAGGTTGACCAATCCGGTATTGATCGCTTTGGCCCCCTTGGCGGTCATGGCGACCGACTGGACGGCCAGTGTCACTCCCTGGGCCCCCGAGATGGTCGCATTGGCGGTGGTGACCCCGGTGACCAAGTCCACCACCGTGGAGGACTCACCCGCCGTTGGATTCAGGGAGGCCGCACCGTCCAGATTCGCGGAGGTCAAGGCCGCGTTGTCGGCCGGCACCGTCGAATTGGATACCGGCAAGGAGGCAGATTCCAGGGCCTCCGCCTTCGCGTTGGTGGCCTCGAGCTGGGATTGGGCCTCGGCGGCCTCGGCCTTGGCCATCTCCACGGTCTCCTCCATCTCCGCGAAGAGGCCGACGTCCTCCAGGGCGTATCCCAGCCCGTCCAGCAACGCCTGCATCAGCACCATCTGGTTCTGGGTGGTGATCGCGAACATCTTTTTCTGTTCGAGGGCTGTCTGTGCCACCTTGTTGGCCAGGCCGGACACCTCGGATTGCAACTCCTTGAAGCTTTCCGGGGAGATCACCTGCAGGTTTGCGACCTGGCTGGAAAGTTCGGAGATCTGCTGTTGCAGCCTCTGTTCCATGTCGCCGAGCTGGGAGGAAATGCTGAGACTCTGGGCGTCGTTTGAGGCGATCGCGGCGGCCTCGCGTTCCTGGGTGGCGATGCTGGTCAGGGTGCTGGACTCGTAATTGTTCGCCAAGTACAGGACCAGATATTGGGCGATCTCCATGGCCATGTTGGCGATTTGCCAGTTCTGGTTGTCGGCGACATCCTGGTCGACCGCCACGGTCACGGAATACTGCTGGAACGCAAGCGAGGACAAAAGGCCGACCGTCCACATCACCTTGAAGAATGTCTGGACCTGGGCCTCGTACGGAAGGAAGGATTTGGCGTTGTCGGTCGTCGAGCCCGGGCAGAATGTGAGTTGGTTGACCGCCCTGAAGACGTTGACATTGTCCCCCTTGTAGTTGAGGGTGGCGACATCGCCGACATTCAGGGTGGTGGAGCCACCCCACTGGGATTGCCCCTTGCTGTCTTTTTCCCGGGTGATCAGGCCAAGGTCCAGACCCAATCCGCCAAGGCCGGCAAACTTTTGCAGCCTTTCCATCCACATGCTGGCAGGCGTGGTCTCGAAGGCGAGAAGTTTGCCCAACTTGGGGTCGTCAATGCACGAGGTTTTCTCCCAGAGGCGGATCCCGTCCATGAACACGGTGTTCATGGTGCCGAAGGTGTTGGTCACTTGGGATCCGAAATTGTTCTGGGACAGGGTGTTGCCAAGGTAACTGGTGAAGGCGTTGCTCACCGCCCCGTTCAGGAATCCTATGCCTTCCGAAAGGTTCACCACTCGTCTCTCCGCCGGCTCACTGGATGTTGATGTTACTCTTGGAACGCATGGAGAACTGCTGCTTTTCCTGGTTGGTGATCAGCATGCTCTCGGCGTGCAGGTTGATGATCTCGGAGCCGGGAACGTCCGACAGGGTGAACTTGTGGCAGTTCTCCGCGGCGTCGCCACCCTGGGTCTTGGTGCGCAGCCCCGCGATGTAGGTGTTGCCCGGCATCGAATAGGGCACCGTGTTCACCGAGTTGTAGACGCTGCCGACGATGATCGGCCGGTCGGGGTCGCCGTGCTCGAAGGCCACCACCACCTCGTGTCCGCAGCGGGGCCAGAAGAAGGCGCCATAGGATTGCCCGGCCCAGAACTGCGCCACGCGGATCCAGCAGGAGGGCTGGGTCTCGTCGCCGGCCGGCTGCCACCAGAAACGGACCTGCACGCGGCCGAAGCAGTCGAGGAAGGCCTCCTGCCCGGGCGGTCCGACCACGATGGCGGTCTCCACCGAGGCGGCGACAGGCTTGGGCCTGGGGGGCCACGGCCGTTGCGGCACCTCCAGCGGGGCCGCCTCGAACTCGCAGCGGTAGCTCACCTTCGGGGGCTCACCCTGCCAGAACAATCCCTCCTGGGTCCCCTCGTGGCGCACCGCCAGGGCGCGCCACTGCCCGTCGGACTGCGGATGCCCCGTCAGCGTGAAGGCGTGGCCGGGCACCAGATTCATCGCCGTTCCCGATCCCCTGGCCACCACCATGCGCGATCCTGCGGCCGAGGCCATGGTCTTGGCGCGGTTTTGCACCGCGTCAAAGATCGGGCCCAGCCGTTCGGGGTTCAGGCTGCCGTCCTGGCTGACCGAGTCGAAATACCGCGCGGGCGACTGGGCGTTCTCCTGCCAGGGCCCCAGCGGCACCTGCACGGCCTGGTAGCTGGCGGTGCCTCCCTTCACGGCGGCGGGTCCCTGGGCGCTCCCCGCCAGGGCCTGGTTGTACAGCTCGAAGTGCGAGTCCAGCAGCGACACCCCGGTGTTCACCATCGACTGCGTGACCTCCCACCGCTGGAGGCAGGGGGTGTCGGCCGAGCCGCCATCGTCCCGGCTGAACAGGCAATCCCCGCAGTCGGGCTGGCTGGCGCCGCCGCTGATGATCAGCATGTGGCTTCCGGGGTAGTGCTGCCAGTACCACTGGTAACCTTCCTCCACGCAGATGCGTGAGAAGAATTCCAGGTCGGTCTCGCGGTGCTGGGCGCAATAGACGCGCGCATCGGGCGGCGGGCTGGCCCACTGGAATTCGGCCCCGCCCACCGGACCGGTCACGGCTCCGAGGATCTGCACGGCGTTCTGGTTCTGGAACACCCGGTTGCGCCGCACCAGACCCAGTTGCCACAGCCGGGGACGCAGCACCATCCGGTACAGGTCGAGGTAGCGGCCGGGCCCCAGCGAGGTGAACTCGGCCGCCAGGCCGTTGATCACGCGCCTCACCCGACCGCCGGAGCGCAGGGTCACCGTGGCGGGCTGGCCCACCAGCGCGTTGGAATCGATCAACGTGCCGTGCAGGGCTCCCAGTTCCAGCGTGAATTCGAAGCCGCCCGAGAGCGTCTCCTCACCCCGGAAGCCCAGCAGCACCAGCGCATCCGCGCCCAGCGGGGTCATCACCTGGAAGGCCGCGTTGTCCTGATTGAATCGGGCCATGCTGTCCGTTGGTCCCCCGCGATCGATTGGCTGGCCGGGCCGCACCCGGTCAGGGGCCGATGAACACCGTCGGCGCACCCGGCCCGATGATCGTCCCGCCATGTTCGCACAGGTCGCCCACCCGGCCAACCGGCATGCCGCAGGCGAACACGGTCTCGCTGCCCAAAATCAGCGAGTCGGGCGGGCCGACGCAGACCATCATGTCCCCCTCGATGATCGCCGGCGTGCCGCAAATCAGCACCGTCGGAGCGCCGGGTCCGATCACCGGGCCCCCGACATGGGGCACCGGCCCGTCGAACATCGGGCAGGCGTGGTCATCGCCAATCATCGCCGCGGGCATGGGCATGGCCGGGGTCCTCACTCCGCTATGGGACTGCTGGTTTTTTAGGGAAAACAGAGAGCGGGTAGGCCCTGAAAAATAATTTTTAAAAAACACTCGAACAAACAAAATAAATCAACGTATATCAGTATGTGAGTGACAGAAAGCATGCCACTCCTCAACAAGGAAGAAAACCGGCCAGGCGGGTGCCTGGCGGTCTTATCTGAAAGGACGGTGGATCATGGCCAACGACTTGTTCCTGAAAATCGACGGCGTCAAGGGTGAATCAACCGACAGCAAGCACAAGGACGAGATCGAGCTTCTCTCCTTCGAGCACTCGGTCACCAACCAGTCCAAGGTGGGTTCGGGCACCACGGGGTCGGGCGCCGGCAAGCCGGTCTTCGGGGCGCTGAACCTGGTGGCGCGCACCAACCTCTCCTCCCCCACGCTCTTCCAGGTGGCAGCCACGGGCGACCACTTCAAGAAGGCGGTGCTCACGGTCCGCAAGGCCGGCAAGGGGCAGCAGGAGTACCACACCATCGAGCTGGGCGAGGTTTATGTCTCCAGCTTCAGCAACGGTTACCTGCCGGTGAACGGCAAGGAGGGCGAGGTCGAGCATGTCGACCGGATCGGCCTCACCTACAAGACCATCAAGCTGACCTACAAGCCCCAGGGGGCCGACGGCACGATGGGCGCACCGGCGATCGGGCAGTTCAACCTCGGCAACAACACCGCCACGGTGTAACGATGTCGGCAAACCAACCGCGTGGCCGGGGTCCCCCAGTGGGTCCCCGGCCTTGCCCGTTACGGTTGGGAGGCCCGGCCAGGTTGGTGTAGTCTGTAGACAATCTCCAGGGGACACTCCCATGCGCATCGTGGATGACAAGCACAACCGGCCGCTCTACCTGTTTCCGCAATCGGCGATCGACAAGCCGGATGACCCGGTCGAGAAGCTCTGGCTGGATATCAATCATTTCCGGGTGTTCCGGGT
>CAWUOE010000245.1:0-5586 GCA_963923355.1 uncultured Gemmataceae bacterium
CTGGGAATTATCGCCGGGCTGTTGGGAATCTGGGGTGGCCGGGCCATGGCCCGGCGGGGAAACCACGCCATGGCCTTGGCTGGGGCGCTCTCAACCGCCATTCCCTGCGTCACTCCGATGGGGTGCCTGATGCTGGGTCCCATCTTCGGGTTCTGGGCTCTCATCGTGCTCATGCGGGAGGACTCATGGCGGGCTTTTGGTCGCTGATACTCGCGGGCCTTTGCCTGACGGGTCCCGGCCAGACTGGCCGCTCCACCCTGCGTTGGGGATGCGATCAGGAGGGTGGCGCTCCCTACTGCTTTCTGGATGGAAAGCTCGAGCGGATTGGCTTCGAGGTCGATATCGTCCGCAAACTGGAAAGCAAACTGGGCCGGGATATTCGCTTCACCCAATACGGATTCGAAAGCCTCATCCCCGGGTTGCTCAAGGGGGATTTTGAATTCGCCATGAACGGCCTGGAGGTGTTGCCGGACAGGCGTCAGGCGATCCGTTTCACCCGTCCTTATTACCTTTACCGGCAACAGCTAGCGGCCCGCAAAGGGGAATCCCGCTTCCCCGATTACCGGGCACTCGCGAACCAAACCGGCTGCGAGGTGGGCACGATGGACGGCACCGCCGCCGAGGCCATCCTGATCCGTGATGGTGTGCGCCACGCCAGTTACTCCACACCCACCGAAGCCTACCGCGACCTCGAATTGGGCCGCGTGGATGCGGTGCTGCTGGATCTGCCAATGGCACGCCAATATGCGGCTGAAAACCCTGCCCTCACCTTGGTGGGTGAGCCCTTTGCCCCAGGACGCTACGCCATCGCGGTCCCGCCCGATGGGAAAGACCTGGCAGACTCCATCGACAAAGCTCTCAACGAAATGATCCGGGATGGCTCCCTCCGGGAAATCCTCACCCGCTGGAAACTGTGGGATGACTTCAACGAAAACCACTTGGCGGCCGCCACCAGCGAGGCTGACTGGGAGTTCGAGGACAAGGATGCCGGATACGGCTGGACTGTGGCCCGATACCTCCCACTTCTGTTGGACGGGGCGCGCGTGACCCTCCTCCTCACCCTTGCGAGTTTCGCCCTGGCCCTGTGCCTGGGCCTTGGAATCGCGACCGCCAGGCTCTACGGCCCCAAGCCCCTGCAAATACTCGCGGTGGGCTATATCGAATTTTTTCGGGGGGTCCCGCTGCTTTTGCTGCTGTTTTTCCTTTATTTTGGCTTACCCTCAGTCTTGGCTGGAATCGGGCTCCCCGCGGTCGGCGAATGGATCACACCCTTCGCGGCCGCGTGGCTGGGTCTCGGTCTCACCTACGGCGCCTACGAGGCCGAAATCCAGCGCAGCGCCATCCAGTCCGTGCCCCGGGGCCAGTGGGAGGCCGCCGCCGCCTTGGGCATGCCCAAGGGACTCACCTTCCGCCGCATCATCCTGCCCCAGGCGGTCCGCATCGCGTTGCCCCCCACCACCGGTGATTTGGTCGCCTTGTTCAAGGACACTTCTGTAGCCAGCGCCATCACCTTGCTGGAACTCAACAAGCAGTACCAGATCCTGGCGAAATCCAGTTTGAAATTCGTCGAGATCGGCCTCATCACTGCCATCCTCTATCTCGCCCTTTCCGTGCCTTTGGGGCTTGCCTCACGGGCCTTGGAGAAAAAACTGGGGGCCGGCCATGGCAAATGAACCCAATCCTCCCGTCAACGGTGGACTGGCCATACGAATCAGCCAACTGGTCAAACGGCACGCCGAGCGCGAGATACTCCGTGGTATTCATCTGGAGATCCAACCCGGTCAAACGGTTGCGCTCATCGGTCCTTCCGGTGGAGGCAAGACCACATTGCTGCGCTGCCTAAACGGGTTGGAGTCTTTCGACGGTGGCTCCGTTTCCGTCGGGGACAACACCCTGCGCCCGGGCGGTTGCCGCCCGATGGAAATTGCCCGCATCCGCCAGTCGGTCGGCATGATCTTCCAGGATTTCCAGCTCTTCCCACATCTCAGCGTGCTGGACAATGTGATGGCCGCCCCCGTATGGGTGCAGGGGGAAAATTCCGGCTTGGCGCGCGAAAGGGCCCTCCAACTTCTGGAAAGGGTCAAGCTTGCCGACTTTTACCAACGCCGGCCCTCTCAACTGTCCGGGGGCCAAAAACAAAGGGTTGCCATCGCCCGGGCTTTGGCACTAAGGCCTCGCGGCCTGTTGTGCGATGAGATCACCAGCGCCCTGGACCCGGAAACCAAGCACGAGGTGCTCGGGGTTTTGGAAGACCTCAAAAGGGACGGCCTCACCGTGGTGATGGTCACCCACGAAATTGGTTTTGCCCGACGGGCAGCGGACAGGGTAGTCCTGCTCGCGGATGGAACGGTGGCGGAGGAAGGAACCGCCGGCGAGGTGATCGACACACCCAAAACGGAACGTGCCTCCCGCTTCCTCGCTAGGGTTCTCGGTTGACAGGAACCCGCCCCCCGGCCATCCTTCTCTGTTTTCCGGGCCGTTTTTCACCCGTCCTTCTTTGCCTTTTTTGAAAGACAACAATGACCGCTTCTCCCATCCCACCCCTCCGCGGCGTCATCCTTGCAGGGGGCAAAGGCACCCGTTTGGGCGATCTCACCAAAGTCACCAACAAGCACCTTCTCCCGGTTGGCCCCTACCCCATGGTCTATCACCCTTTGAAGAAGATGGTGGGCGCGGGAATCCGGGATATCCTCCTGGTCAGCGGTACGGAGCACATGGGGGACTTTGTCGAGCTGTTCGGCTCCGGCAAGGATTATGATTGCCGCCTCACCTACCGGGTGCAGGATGAGGCCGGTGGCATCGCCCAGGCACTGGGTTTGGCGGAACTGTTTTGTCAGAACGCGCGTAGCCTGGTCATTCTGGGAGACAACATATTCGAGGATGCCTTGGTCGAATTTGCCCACCTGGCGGCAAACCATCCTCAAGACGCACAAGTCATGCTGAAGGAAGTCAACGACCCCCAGCGTTACGGCGTGGCGGAACTGAAAAACGGCGTGGTGGTAAACATCGAGGAAAAACCCAGGCAGCCAAAAAGCAACCTGGCGGTGGCGGGAATCTACCTATACCCACCCGATGTCTTTGAGGTGGTTCGCACCCTCAAACCCTCAGGCAGGGGTGAACTCGAAATCACCGATGTGAACAACCATTACCTCCATCAGGGCAGGTTGCGCAGCCACACGCTCAAAGGTTACTGGACCGATGCGGGCACCTTGCCCTCGCTGCATGTGGCCAATGAGTTGGTCCGCAAGAAAATGCCCGAGTTTTGAAAATGTGGAACTGAAAAGCACGCAAAAGGCCGGGGATTACCCGGCCTTTTGCATTCAATCAGAGGGATGCTTTGGAAAATTTCATGGGTATAAAACGACGCGACCCCCGCGTTTTGAGAGCGGGGGTCGATTAGGGGGGTGGAAGGAGCCGTTCGGATGTGATGGACATAAGTATGTGTCCAGGTGTGAGACCCGGACGGATCGGCATTCCTTAGAAAGGAGGTGATCCAACCGCAGGTTCCCCTACGGTTACCTTGTTACGACTTAGTCCCAATCAGGGAGGTGAGCTTCGGCACCTGCTTGGTGAGGCGACTTCGGCCCCCCTCCCCTTTCGTGGCTTGACGGGCGGTGTGTACAAGGCTCAGGAACACATTCACCGCGGTGTTGCTGACCCGCGATTACTAGCGATTCCAACTTCATGAAGGCGAGTTGCAGCCTTCAATCTGAACTGGGGCGCACTTTTTGAGATTGGCTCCCCCTCGCGGGTTTGCTTCCCTCTGTATGCGCCATTGTAGCACGTGTGCAGCCCTAGACGTAAAGGCCATGAGGACTTGACGTCATCCCCACCTTCCTCCGGTTTAACACCGGCAGTCCCTCCAGAGTCCCCGGCATCACCCGCTGGCAACTGGAGGCAAGGGTTTCGCTCGTTATGGGACTTAACCCGACATCTCACGACACGAGCTGACGACAGCCATGCAGCACCTGTGATGGTCTCCGGATTGGATACCGGCCTCCCAACGTTTCCGCCAGGATACTTCCACCATGTCAAGTCTAGGATAAGGTTCTTCGCGTAGCCTCGAATTAAGCCACATGCTCCACCGCTTGTGTGAGCCCCCGTCAATTCCTTTGAGTTTCAGCCTTGCGACCATACTCCCCAGGCGGGGTACTTAACACTTTTGCTCCGGCTGCGAGTCCATGTCTGACCCGCAACCCAGTACCCATCGTTTAGGGCTAGGACTACCGGGGTATCTAATCCCGTTTGCTCCCCTAGCTTTCGCGCCTCAGCGTCAGAAAAGATCCAGCACATCGCTTTCGCCACCGGCGTTCCTTCCGATCTCTACGCATTTCACCGCTCCACCGGAAGTTCCATGTGCCCCTATCCCTCTCCAGACTGACAGTATCCGGGGCTCTTCTCCAGTTGAGCTGGAGGCTTTCACCCCGGACTTGTCAACCCGCCTACGCGCCCTTTAAGCCCAATGATTCCGAACAACGTTCGCACGGTTCGTCTTACCGCGGCTGCTGGCACGAACTTAGCCCGTGCTTCCTCCAGAGGTCGCTCAACCTTGCGGCTTGCTCCCTCTCGACAGTGCTTTACAACCCGAAGGGCCTTCATCGCACACGCGGCGTCGCTCGGTCAGGCTTGCGCCCATTGCCGAAGATCCTCGACTGCAGCCTCCCGTAGGAGTCTGGCCAGTGTCTCAGTGCCAATGGCGCGGGTCGTGCTCTCACACCCGCTAGACATCTTCGCCTTGGTGGGCCATTACCCCGCCAACTAGCTAATATCGCATGGGCCCCTCCTCGGGCGGTTGCCCTCTCCCGACCATGTCATGCAACACGGCCGGCGTACCCGGTATTACCTGTCCGTTAGAACAGCTATCCCAGGCCCAAGGGTAGGTTACCCATGTATTACTGCCCCTTTCGCCACTTCCCCCATCCAGTTACCCAGATGGGATTCGTACGACTTGCATGCCTAATCCACGCCGCCAACGTTCGTTCTGAGCCAGGATCAAACCCTTCAAAAAAAGCTAATTCAACTCGCTGCCCCAGTTTCCCAAGGCGCTTCTGTCTCTTAGCCGAAGAATCTGTCTGGCCTATTTCAAGCTTCTACTCAAAAGCCCCCTCAGGCACACAAAAGCCCAAGGGTCTCAAGCGTAGCGTACCCAAAATAGGTACACCACACCCGACGCGGCTCCTTCCACCCACCTACTTGTCAAAGAACAAAAAATAAAAAATACCCGGTTGGGCCGGGCATTCTTGTTCGGTCGCTTTCGCAACCAGATGATCTAAAACTAAATACGGCAGTCTGCGGTGTCAAGTTCACAAAAAAGCTTCAGGTTTTTTCCCAACTAATCCTCCCAAACTGCTTTTGACTGATCAAAACATCAGTTGGCGGGATGGGAGGATTCGAAACCCACAGGGCCCGCCTGATGGGTTTAGTTAATTTCGGGTATCACTTCGGAATGGAATACAGCCGCTCCTCCATGCAGCCCAATTCTTCTCAACCAAGCCACCAAGTGGTGGTTGTTGGCGGTGGATTGGCAGGATGCGCAGCCGCCTTCAACCTTTCCCAGGCACTTGGGCCGGGTGCCGTCACTCTGGT